>JAGXLF010000098.1 GCA_018334835.1 Thermoplasmatota archaeon
CCCTCGGGGATTCGAACCCCGGTCCTCGGCTCCGAAAGCCGAAAGGATATCCAGACTACCCTAAGGGCCCAAAGTGACACTAGTGAACGAGGAAACCTTAGGGGACGTTGGAACGTTTCGTTCCGACACAACCCTAAGGGGCCAAAATTAATGTTAACAAGTCTCGTTTAGTCCTATAGACAGAAGAAAATATTTGAAGGTGTTATTATCCTTTACCCCTCTTCAATATGGTATGAAAGATCAGTATTTTTTTATTATCGATAATAATCAATGGAGCAAGTTGATGAATAGGATCCCTATTATTATCCCTGCGAGGATACCGGTTATAGCAGTATGTCCCTCCATCCTTCGGTGGGCATCAGGAATCAACTCATCGAAGACGATATAGAGCATCGCTCCGGCAGCGAATCCAAGTCCTAACGAAAGAGCCACATCGGAAACGCCTCCTAAGAGGCCTCCAAGAAGAGCTCCAATACCCATCGGGATGCCTGCCAAAATGGTTACTATTATTATTCTAAGAGCTTTAATCTCTCCTATGCACATCGCAGCTCCCACAGCCATACCTTCAGGTAAATTATGTATTGCCATCAGTACGGCGAGGGTTAAGCCGACCTCAAAACTCACCATGAAGCTCGCACCTATCGCGACACCTTCAGGTAAGTTGTGCATCGCGATACCGGTGCCGAGAAGGATACCCGTTTTGAGATATCTCGCCTTTTCTTTGTCTCCATCACAATTAAAAGAAAAGTGCCTGTGAGGGAACTTCACATCTACAAAACCTATCATCCCTATACCCAAAAGAAGTCCTGCAAAAGCTGTAATCAAAGAACCTTCTGCGATAGACTCTGGGATTAGTTCTACAAATGTTATAGAGACCATGATACCCGCTGAAAAACCGAGTAATACACTCAGACTTTTTTTCTCGACCTTTTTCAATAATACAACAATTAATCCGCCTATAGTCGTACCCGAAATACCGCTTAGCAAGCCGATAAGGGTGATAGTAACTAGATAAGGGAACATTTAGATTTCGAGGACTTTAGGAATACCTTAAAATATAAACGTTTCCCATCTAACTGACCCCTACCTCACAAAAGAAATAAATCCACCGATCAAAGAAAGTGATAGGCTTTAAATAAGAGCATAGAACATCATATCAAAGAGATATATCATTTAAACGGTGTTTAAAATGGATCGAATGGATAAGATCAAGATTCTGATAATCTTCAGTGTTTCGATCTTACTCCTTTCTGCTCTAAGTTTTAGCGGTTGGTTTGAGGATGATGAAGGAGGAGTGGTGGGTATACCTGAAGGAGAGGATCCCGAGGCAGATATCCATGAAGATTACATAGAAATTTCCGTCAAAATCATGAATACCTACGAGGAACCAAAACAGATAGTGATGAAGTTTGAAGTAGGAACCGTAGAAGGAGGGCGTTACTCCGAAAACCAGTTTATCACGCTTCCAGAAAGTTCTCGGGAGTTGTACTCCCAAGTCGTTGAGATCCCAGTAAATGAAACAGGGGACTTTGTCGATACCGAGATAATAGTGAATGAAGACGAAACAAGAATAATCGATGTGAGAGGTGAATCTTATGATGGATCAGCGACTATCAATGTAACAATCGCTAACACTAACTTCGATTCAGAGAAGGCTCTAATCGAGTTCATAATCAAAACTGAAAACGGAGTTTATAACAAGAAAAAAAGTATAGAGGTCTCCAAAAGTTCGGTGGAAGTCCATCAGGGAGAGGTGGAGATCCCTTCGGATGAAACTCCGATAGATTTTGATGTCCAGATGACCTCATGATCGGTTAACTTTCCTAATAAGATATATCAGTTATAGATGAAGATAGCCCCGGGCGGATTCGAACCGCCGTCGCCAGGTCCAGAACCTCACATGATTGACCTCTACACCACGGGGCTAAAATGAGATTTGTTGAGTTATCTAGGAATATGCTTATGTAATTATGGTGGCAAAGAGGTTTTGTAAGCTTCGATTAGTCCTGATAAAATAAGTACTTAAAAACATTATCGCATCGACTTTCTTATTTAGTTTGCCTTTATTCAGTCCTTTTGTATCTATAGATATAGTGATTATTCTCCTCATCGACCTGTTCGAAACCTTCTTCTTCCATAAGCTCAATTATAGCCTGATTATCTTTAGGTATGCGGCTGATTATACTTTCTTCTGCATTATCCACAGCATGCCGCAATAGCATCCTTCCAACACCCATCCTTTGATGGTTGGGTAGAACTCCAATATGGTCTATCTGGACATCTCCTCTATCCACACAGATTATAGCCCCGATGGGTTTATCTCCTTTCCACGCTATCGCAGAGATTCTTTCAACCATATCTTTATAAGATTCTTCAATCTCTTCCTGTATCTCCCAGTGGGAATGGGGCTCGGGGAATATAGAATATATCAAATCGGTAAGGGTTTCTCGACTGAGGGAATCTATTGGTTGGAGTTCTACATTCATCAATCATACATTATCTTTTGAGATAAAAGTATTATGCCTTGGTGGAGGCTGTCAAAAATTTAGTGAATTCAATTTTTAGTCAATTTTATGCTATCAATATACTAGAAGAAAAGGAATAATGGGATCAGATTAGTCACATCGCTAAAAAGTTGACAGGCTCATTTTTACGGAAACCTTATTTATTATAAGTTAATTAAGTTTTAAAGAGGAAGAGGGAAAAATGAAAGATATTGTCCTCGCTTTACTAGGAGGCCTTGCGCTTCTAGAGATGTCTTTTTTATCAGAAGTTATAGATACTTTTTTAGCTCTTCCAACTATATGTATGATTTTAATAATTCTGTTTATAATTCTGATAATTATCGTCGCTATTATTAAAAGTCTAATAAGGACAACTATTAGGGCCTATTTTTGGAAGAAATTTTTGAGTTCATCTGAAAAACAGACCACGGGTGACCAACCTTCTCAGCAACAACAAAGACAATCACCCCCGCCCTCTCAAAAACCATCTAAAAATTGTCCAGATTGTGGAGGACAAATGCGTTACATTGAAGAGTATAATAGATGGTATTGTGACAGCTGTCAAGAATACAAATAAAAATTATTTTTTATTTTTAAAATTATCCATATCTAGAGGTCTGCAATATTTAAAGAGTCTTTAATGATGTTGAATCAAAGAAAATAGGATTTTTGATTTTGAAAGTATCGGGTACTCGTGACTTCCTAGAATGTGATATCCTTATCTTAACGTCCCTGTTTTGATTTCAATAATCTTGATAATCTTTCGTTCTCTTCACTATTACCAATAATCACAATCACATCATTCTCTTTGGTTTTTACTTTAGGAGAGGGATTGGTCACCAGCTTCCAATTTTTTGGACTTTTTTCCTCTTTTCGCTTTCTAGGCTTGTATTTAGCTATAGCTACCATCAATGTGCCTTTTATAGAGGGCATCTTTTTTCGAAATTTCGCCCCAGACATCCCATTGGCGTAAGAACTGGGAGAGATTATGTACTATTGTACGTCATAACCAGAAGTGGAGGTGGTGATGTCTTCTACGAAGCGTGCTACTTTCGGTTCAAAAGCAGCACTAGCAACCATGCGACCCGCCATTTCAGATGGGAAAGATATGTAGGTCACACCCGCAGAGTAAAGCATGTTCTTCAATTCGTCATTCTTATAGTCTCCAAAAACCGGATAGATATATTTCTCGTCTCCTGCATCACGGATCTTTTTAATCTCGTCTTCGTCACCAGTTATAACAACTGTTTTCTGCTTGGTAGCCATCAGTTCATCTAAAGCTACTTTACCTATATTTGTCCAACCACATATAACCACATGGTCATCAAAATCTGTCCCATCCATACCCAACATCTCTCTTTTTCTTGCTTCATTAAATGCATCGTTTATACTGCCGATCATGGCGCCTACGAAGGTAAATGTAAAGACTATCAGGAAGAACAATGCGATCTTCCCCTCAGTAGTGACTGGATATCTATCTCCATATCCTACGGTAGATTAGGTTACAATAGAGTACCAAAAAGAATCGGCAAAATCATCCGGACTTGAGTAGGCATCATCTCTATCTGCGGGCTCTTCATTTTCAAACGCATAGAAAAAAACGGAGCTGAGAATAAAAACTACCATGAACAGTACTATCAGTTTCTAGATCCTTTTGATAAAGAACTTAAGCTCCATATTGACAAAGTATTATGTTTTT
>JAGXLF010000099.1 GCA_018334835.1 Thermoplasmatota archaeon
TCACGAAGACGAGTTGAAAGCCGACGTTTACGCCTGTAAACGGCTGAAGAAAGTGGAGAGGTTTTCAAGGCCGCCGGAAGAGGTGATGGCCGGTCTGTTGGAGAGAGGTGGGGATCTCGGTGGTTTGGCTGGGTTGTTGTTTGAAGGGGTGTTTCATCCGAGTGACGAAGAGAGGGTGGAGCAGGTGAGGCAGGAGTTGTACGAGGGGTGAGGGTGTGGTGCGTGTTGTGTCAAGACCGCTGATTTCGGCATATCGGACGTGAAAGGACAAATCAAGACAGTTCCTTTCGATGAGGTAAAAGAGATGCCTTCGGAAATTAGGGCTCTAGGTGAGGAAGACGGAGAACTTAAAGAGGTCGATATAAAGACGATCCATGAATTTGAAGAGGTAGAAGGAAGCCTTCCTTTATTCAAAGAATCCGAAGGTACCAGACGATTTTTCTCACTTTTAGGACCCATAATAACGGCTTTGAATAACGGAGAAGTGTTGGTGATAGATGAATTAGATACGAAGCTTCATCACCTTTTAAACAAATTTATAATCAAACTTTTCCACGATCTAGAGGAAAACAACAGTAATGCGCAGTTGATCTTCACAACTCACAATACCAACTTACTCGATCAGGACCTCTTCAGAAGAGATCAGGTCAGGTTCACCGAAAGAAAACCGGAGATTGGATCTACTGATCTTTACTCCTTAGTGGAGTACAGCCCAAGAAAAGACAAAGATATAGAAAAGGGGTATTTAGTGGGAAGGTATGGAGCTATACCCTTTATCGGTGACGAAAAGATACTTGAAGAGGGGAGCTAGAGTAAAATGTCTAGGCGGGTCAATCTGAGAGAACCTAGAGATATACTAGTTATCGTCTCAGAGGGTGAAAAGACTGAAGAAAAGTATTTCACAAATTATCGCAAAAGAGGTTGTGGACTTGAGATCAAAACACCGAACACCTCTAAAACCGATCCAGTAGGTTTGGTAAAATATGCTGAAAGACAGATAGGAAAACATGGACTTGAGCCAGAAGGAGATGACGAAGTCTGGTGTGTTTTTGATGTGGACGACAACGAAGATAATATCCAAGAAGCTACCACAAACCGAGGGACCGCTCGAATCAGACCTTGAAGGATCGAAATGTTCGGGAGTGTAGAGGGAAATTTATTCCCCGAGTCAGTAGCCCCAAAACAATTTATCATCACTTCCACCATGGAATCCGGAAGAGAACATCAAGATAGACAACTAGATTCATGATACCGTTCTACGTACAAAACAAAAAACTAATTATATGTTCTATCGATAGAACGGATAAATATATATAGTGTTCTAACAGTAGAACAGTATATGCGAACAGAAGATAAACTGAAGAATATACTCAAGGACTGGAAGGAATTCGAGCTTCCAGAGCATGTTGAGAGAGAATTCGATAAAGTTTTTCTTGAAAGCGATAAGATCCTGACCGTCATAGGCCCCAGGAGAGCTGGAAAAACCTATCTCTGCTATCAATTGATAAAAAGATTGAAGAGCAACGTCCCTGAAGACAATATCCTGTACATCAATTTCGAGGACGAGAGACTGCATCCACTCGAGGGAGATGAGTTGACTAAACTGTTGGAGATATATTACGAGCTCTTCGACCCGAAAGAAGGTAAAAAATATTTCTTTTTAGACGAGATACAGGAGATGGAACATTGGGAGAAGTGGTGCAGAAGGATAGATGAGCAGGAAAAAGACATAAAACTCATACTAACTGGATCCACGTCGAAACTATTATCAAAAGAATTATCCACCAACCTGAGGGGCAGAACGCTGAGCTGGAAGGTCTTTCCATTTTCATTCAAAGAGTTCCTCAAGACGAAAGATATAGACTATGAAGACAGGAACATATTCTATTCCACAAAGAAAAGATCTAGGATGAAAGCCCTTTTCAACGAGTACTTGAGAGATGGTGGTTTTCCTGAGATAGTTTTAGAGGAAGAAGAGGTGCTTAAGAAAAAAATACTTCAAGAATATTTTTCGACCATATACTACAAGGACATAATAGAGAGGTTCAACGTCGGTAATATACCGGCCTTGGAAGATTTTCTCAAGATGAGGCTCGATAATTTCACTGGCCAGATGACCCTTACTCAATCCAAGAACAATCTAAAATCCATAGGTCACAGGGTGGGTAAGGCTACTTTGAAGAAGTATTTAAATCACGCCCAGGAGGTCTTTTTCCTCTTCAAACTGGAGGCCTATTCCATGAGTAGGAAGAAGAGGATCCGAAATCCCAGAAAAATTTATGCTATAGACACGGGTCTCGTGAACGCGGTACGCTTCGATTTCTCTGAAGAATACGGCCCGGCGCTGGAAAATATCGTTTTTATAGAGTTGAAGAGGAGGGAAAAGGAAGTGTATTACCATAAAAACGATGGTGAATGTGATTTTATAATAAAAGAGGGTAGGGATATCAAATCGGCCATCCAGGTGACGAAAACTTTAGAAGGTACTAGAGAACGAGAGCTGCAGGGTTTGAAGGATGCTATGGAAGAATACGATCTAGAGGAGGGTCTAGTTCTGACGGAAAATGAAAAGGACAATATAGTTTTAGATGGAAGAGAAATAGATGTTTTACCGGTTTGGCTCTGGCTGCTGAGCAATGATTGAGGTATCCAATAATTTATGCTCCCGATCCCTCTTCAAGCTCGCACGCGAATAACGTTAGTTTTGCATCTTTTTTCACAACCAAATCGACCGATTCTCATAAAGAAATCCTTTTTCGATCAACGTTCCTTCAGAGATTCACTAAAATTTATAATTCCATCGATGTCTTTCAGAGAGTTTTTGAGAAAACGTTATATATAGTAAAAATTGAACCATTAGAGTAAGTTGAAAGGATGTCTAGAAAAATAATGTTAACCAAGTCGGGTTCTTGAAAAGAATTGATGAGCTTTTAACTTAACGGGATCGATCTCGATTTTTCCCAAACAATATATTTCGAAAATTGTGAAATAACCTTTATAAATAAGAATTAAACCTGTTTCATATAGAGGTTGTTTATAATGAAAAAAACCCAATCTTTTATGGCGGTAGTAATCGCGTTAGTATTGATAGTTTCTGTCTTCTCCGGAGGGATCGCTTTCTCTACGGATAGGGCAGAAGAAGATATCCATCGATCCGAATCAAAGGTGGCCCAGCCCACTCATACTTTGACATTGAACTCGACATCGGGCGGCAGCGTAATAGAACCGGGAGAAGGTACGTTCACTTATGAGGCCGGGGCAGAGGTAGATCTTATAGCCCAAGTCGATCAAGATTATCACTTCGTTGAATGGAGAGGGGATACGGAAACGATAGGAGATACGGGAGCAGAAGAGACCACTGTAACGATGGAAAGTAACTATACCATCATGGCGGTATTTTCCGTAGATAGGTATGAATTGACGATATCTTCTACAGCCGGAGGCAGCGTGGTAGAACCAGGTGAAGATACCTTCACGTACACTGTAGGAGAAGTAGTAGACCTTGAAGCTATAGCGGATCCAGGTTATCATTTTGTCGAATGGACCGGCGATACGGGAACGATAGCCGATAGAGGATCTAATAAAACCACTATTACGATGGAAGAGGGATATGATATCACGGCGGAATTTGTCGCGACAGACTACAATTTAACCATAAATTCAACAGTTGGGGGAACCGTGATAGAACCGGGAGAAGGGACATTCGGATATGAAGAAGGTGTCGAGCAAAACCTTGTAGCTCAAGCCGATCCAGGTCATTACTTCGTTGAATGGAGAGGGGATATTGAAACGATAGGAGATTCAGGTGCAGCAGAGACCACCATAACTATGGAAGGTGATTACAGTATCACGGCGGTGTTTGCTGCAGAGGAGTATGAATTAGTTATCGATTCGACAGCTGGAGGAAGTGTGGTAGAACCGGGTGAAGATACGTTCACGTACAATGCGAGTGAAGTGGTAGATCTTGAGGCGGTAGCCGATCCAGGTTATCATTTTGTCGAATGGACATGGACACCGCCCCCTTGGGCCCCTATAGATAATCCTGATTCCAACGCGACCACGATCACTATGGATAGAGATTACGAGATCACGGCGGAGTTCGCCGTGACGGATTATAACCTAACTATCAACTCAACAGTTGGAGGTAACGTAACAAAGCCCGGGGAAGGTAC
>JAGXLF010000100.1 GCA_018334835.1 Thermoplasmatota archaeon
ATTTTTTCTTTGAGATCCCGCTCCCACGATTTTACCTCTAGCAAGTTTATGATTCAAATCCGATATATATATTGTGGTGATCAAAAAATCTACTCATTTGAAATGATTACAAAAGTTTAAATCATAGGTATAACAGTATTATATCTTGATGAAGAAGAACTCTAGAGATGGAACGATAATACTCAGTGTAGTAGTAGCTGTCCTATTGATATCTACTGTGTTCGGGATGTATCCAAGGACAAATTCTAAAGATGTAGAAAACCTTATGACCGGGGAAATACCTGAGATAGATAAAGAAACGCACGAAAATTACAGCACTGCTACATTTGGGGTATGGTGTTACTGGGGTCCAGACGCCCGATTGGGAGTGGTAGAGGGAGTTATAAGGACAAGGACTGGCTATCAAGAAGTCAAAGGCTCGATAGACGACGATGATGGGTTAAAGATGGAAGCGATACGAGTCGATTATGACCCGAAAAAAGTCTCATATATGGAACTCTACGATATGATCTCTGAGACAGGACAGCTCAAGGAATATCATCCGTTAGCTGATTTTTTGTTAGCTGATAGATATCATCAGAGCTATCAGATCGGCCAGCATGAGGAACTGTCCGAGGATTTCGAAAACATTTATCCCAAATTTGGAGAATTTATAAATTCCACCGCAGCTGCTAGAATAAATGGCTATCTTATGGGCTACGGCGAACTCGATTCCCCCGAATGTCTCACAGGTTTAGGTCTCACGGAAAAAGGAAGACAGGAAGTGTATGATATCTGGGAATTCAAAAACAAGATCGGCTGACATGCCTATGATCCGGGCGGACTAAAAGAGATTTAGATCGATATCTGATGGTTCTATCGACCTGCTTTTTAAGGGGGTTCCCACCTCTTTTTATCCTTGTTTTCCATCCTAGTAACACCTACAGAACCAAATTTTTCTCACATTAGTACCAGAACAAGGTGAGATATAGAAAAAATTGGCGGAAGGGCGCTGAAAGCTGTCAGGAAAAAGACCCATAATATGGGAGTCAATGTCGAGACTAAAAATCTTGTAAGGAGAGTTTACAAGAAAATAACTAAAAGGCAAATAAAAACGATATGATCTAAATCAGTAGGTACAGTGCATTCGGTTTTTCAAAGATTCCGATTATACTACGGACGTTGTAAAAGGTAGATGAGCCTCCTGATTGTGTGATCGATCGAAGTTTTCCCACCTCTCATACTGGTTACGGAATTGAACAAAGGAGTACGAGTAAAAATCTACAGGCACCTGAATAGCTCCCACATCTGACCGAACGTACGTCATCTTTCCTTGACCACGATCACCGTACATTCAGCGTTCTTTAGAACTCTCTCAGTCGTACTACCCAAGAAGAATTCTTTAAAACCAGAGGCGCCGTGGCTGCTCATACAAATCACGTCATTCTCACCCGCTTCCATGGCGATACGTTCGTAGGGTTTACCCAGAAGAATCTCCGTGGTGATATCCACCCCTAGATCGTGGGCTCTTTTCCTGACGCGCCTCAATGCATTTTCACCGACTTTTTTCATGTTATTCTTCACACTCCGCCGGGCTTCGTTTCCTTTCAATTCCTCGTAATCGTCGAGATTCAAAACAAAAATAGAATATGCTGGTATGTCCAATTCCTTAGCTAATTCCAAACCTTTTAAAACACCTCTTTTGGCTAGCTCCGACCCATCAGTCGGTACGATTACCCTCTCGTACATATATATCAGAACTTCTTCGGATTATAAAAATTCTATCACTGAAAGGCCCGTTCTACCGGTACAACTATCTCCACAAATGACGAATGTTCTCATCGACAGTAAATAAAGAATTCAAAGGAAATGATCTGTGCTTTCACCAAGCTGACATCAGGTATACTGTTCGAGTTTTTTCTTGATCTCTTCCTTCGGGAGTGCACCGATCATCTTGTCCACGACATCGCCTTCTTTGAATATTATCATAGTTGGAATAGAAGATACACTGAACTCCGAGCTTTTAGCTTTGTTCTCATCTACGTTCAGTTTGCCGAAGGCTACCTCACCCTGCATCTCTTCAGCTAGTTCTTCGATTATAGGTCCCAACCTTTTACACGGACCGCACCATTCGGCCCAAAAGTCGATCAAAGTCACATCATATCTCTCTACGAACTCGTCGAAATCTTCATCCCTTACCTTTACCGGCTCATCAGGCCAATCTTCACTCATAATATCACCTTATTTTCTCAAAATCGAAAACTGGAGGTGAGTATAATTAATTTTGGGTTCACGATTCTGTATCTAGTATTTGGACATTTCTCAAAAAGAGCTGCTCATTCGATCTTGTATCTAAGAAGAGCACCGACTCCACCTAAAGCTTCTAATTTTTCTCCCCCTTCATGAGTACTGCTTATGACAACTACCTCGCCCCCTAGCTCTTCTGTCTTCTGCATCAGCATCTCTCCTTCCTCATCCCTGACTTTAACATCCAATATGAGAAGTGTATCAACCGCTCCTATCTTCACCGCTTCTTTGACATTTTCCATCCCGTAGGAATAGGCTCCATCGCTCTTTATCTCTCTCAATAATTCTTCAACCTTCTCGCTTTCAAAGGACATGCGCTGACCGTCTAATGTACCTCTTTCTTTACCCTTCCTGATCACCTCGTTCACACCCGTCATGCCTCCCTCGCCGGCGGGTACGACCTCCGCGTTATCCACAAGTTCTGAGTGATTCCGTTTACAGTATTCGAAGAAATCTTCTTTCGTGAAACCCGGTCCCAAGATGACTAAAGGTTCGCCGGGTTCGATTATCGTTTCCAGCTTTTTCACTATCTCCTCGAAGAATTCTTCCCTGCTCATCTTCTCTGAGTCGTACATCTTCCCTCCTCTGTTCGGGGACAAGGTCGCCATATCTTTTACTCCGTACTGTCTCATTATAGCTATCGTCGATTCATCTTCTTCCAAAGCGACAAAAGTTATCAAAGGTTCTTCGCTCCTGTCTACGGCCTCTTTCAACCTCTCGAGCTCATGTTCCTTCCACTCCTTGATGATGGTCAGTTCGTCCCCTTCAGTCAAGTTCAGCGTATGATAGGACCCGTGATCCTGGGGGCCTTCGATTATCACGCCTAAGATCCTCAACCTATCGGTGAATTCATGAAATTCTACTTTCTCCACCTCGATATCGAGCCTCATCCTCTTCTTTTCTCCTCTCTCCGAGCGTATCTTATCACGCTGTGTTTCCTCTCTCCGGAAAGTTACAGCGGAAACGATATCCTCCGGATTTATCACGTTTTTCAGGTGCCAAAGATCATCAAGATTGTCGATACGGACCTTTATCTTTCCCTCTCTCTTATCCTGGTGGAGAATTTTCATCGTTTACTGTAAAAAGCATTACCTTAATAATATCTGTTATGTGTGAACGAAAACATCCACCTTTCGTTTAAAAAATCTTCACCTGAAAAATATTTTAAGACAGCCCGTATTCCCCTAACCATGCCCAAGACCATAGAATATTTCGCCTACGGCAGCAATCTCAATAGAGAGCAGATGAAAAAAAGAGAGATCACTATAGAAGATACTGAGATCGTTGAATTGCCGGGATGGAAACTTGCTTTCACCATCTATTCCGATCCGTGGGATGGCGCGGTGGGAGATATCATTCCAAATCCTGAAAATAGAGTCGAAGGGGTAGTTTACACTATACCTGAAGACGATCTGAAGAAGTTAGATCACTACGAAGGAAGAAATGTAGATAACCATATAGAGGTGGGCATGTACAGGAGGCAATATCTGCCTGTGAAAAGTAAAGAGGGATGGAGAACCGTTCTAACATACCTGGTAAATCGCAATATCGAACATAAATCCAAAGTGGATCTCAAGCCATCAAAAGAGTACCTTCAGACCATAATCTCGGGTGCTAAAAAGCACGGTTTGAGCGAAGAATATCTTGGATCGCTAAGAAGTATAAATTACAAAGAGTGATCGTCTGGTTTCTCTATTTTCAGGCATCTTCGCTTTGGATCTCTATTTTTTCATGGTTATCTCTATGGAAGAGACGTTAGTGGTCCCGCCTTCCTCGTTATCCAATTTTTCTGTATCGGTCTTT
>JAGXLF010000101.1 GCA_018334835.1 Thermoplasmatota archaeon
ATAAGAAAAGAAGTTTTATTTTTGTAGACGATCTATAGATCCTCAAAAATCTCTTCATCTTCTTCTTTTCCAAGAGGTTCACCGCACTCTGGACAATCCTCAGCATCAACTGGTACCTCGGCGCCACATATCGGACATTTTTTGGGTTCATTAAGCTCTTCACTGCCTTTTTCAACATCCTTTTTCATTTCTTCTTCTGGTGGTTCTAGTTCCTCACCGCATTCAGGACACTCTTCAGCATCTATCGGGATCACAGCTCCGCAGGTGGGACAAATCCCTTCTTCCTCGATCTCTTCTTCCAATTCTTCAAGTTCTTTCCCTAACTCTTCGTCTAATTCTTCAGCTGGTTCTTCTTTTTTTGTCATCGACGACGCTATGCCGATTATAATGCCTATAATCGTGATTATTACGCCTATCCCGATACCAGCCATAAAGTACATCCCATAAGTGTCCTCGGGGTTTTCGATACTTATAAAGGGACGAGGACCTACAAACTTGATAACTAAAACAGCTATTATTGCCAATATCCCAAGAACTGCTATCGCAGTTCCAGCAGAGGCACCTTTTTCATCTCGATCTCTCATATGATTTAACCTCCATATAGTTTTCTAAGACGCAATTCTATAATTGATATATAAAATCTATGGTCCGTGAATTGTTTTTTATTGACTTTCTATATCCGTTTGAATCTCTCCTGCAGGTACGATACAGAGAAATTTAATATTTTCTTCATAAGGATTTTCATAGGAATGAGGAAGGCCTGAAGGGATGTATAATGCATCATCTTTTTCGACCACCTCGATTTTATCTCCGAGTTTCACTTTCATCATCCCCTCTAGAATATATTGGACGTGGTCCGTATCTTCATGGGAATGAAGAGGCATAGAGGCGCCCGGTTCCAGAGTGAATTTTCTCATAAAACAATTATCGGCCCCCTCATCATCCGTTATCAATCTCTGTATCCAAATCTTCTCTCCTTTTTCCACTTTTTCTGATTTTACTTTATTTGAATCTAAAACAATGCTTTTTTTATCTGTCATTTTATCATAAGGAGATGACCATTTCTTTTATATTTATTTTCGGTATTTCGAGGCTGTTTTCTCCAAAGAGGCTTAAACATAAAATTAAATAATCCGAAATATCATACACCCCATAAGAGAGGAATCAAGATGAGAAACAAAATAGTTGTCTTCGCTATTACCTTCCTTTTACTTATCAGCGGCTTATTGGTAGCTGCGCAGGGACAAGAAGTCAGCTTTGAAGAAAACTTCGATAGCGATACAGATGATGAACTAATGCTGATAAAAGAGGAAAAAAAGAGAACAGATTTTGAAAACGAACCTGAGGAGAAGGAAGAGGCTGAATATTGTCAAAACAGCGTATTGGTGCAGCTAGAAGCATCAAGTAATGATCCATCAAGGAAAATGATCAGTGAGACAATACTGCAAAACCGAGTTGACACTCTTTTAGATATCGTTGGAGGAAGCACTTCCCGCCTATACCCCTCATTCAACATGGCCGAGATAACATTTCAAAAAGATGTAGACGTGATGAATATTATAGATATCCTATCAAGCAGAGAGGAAGTTGTTCATGCAGAGCCGAATTATCTAGTGGAAGGGACAGATATACCAAACGATACAGGCTATGATTCTCTTTGGGCCCTACCCAAGATAGATGCCCCAGGTGCCTGGAATATAACGACTGGAAGCGGCGAAGTGGTGGTGCCAGTTATCGATACAGGAATTGACTATAACCATCCTGACTTGGAAGACAATATGTGGACCAGTGAGGAAGGATACCACGGATACAATGCCCTTAATGATTCTTATTACCCAATGGATGATAACGGCCACGGAACTCACGTGGCAGGAACGATAGGCGCCGTCGGAGATAACGATTTGGGCACTGTAGGTGTAAACTGGAATGTCAGCTTGATGGGAGTAAAAATCCTTGATTCTGAAGGCAGTGGAAATATAGGAGATGTTATATCTGGACTTGAATTTGTTCTAGAAAGGAAAAAAGAGGGAGAGAATATACTCGTCACCTCCAACAGCTGGTGGGGTTGGCAGTACAGCGAACTTCTTTACGAAGCTATAGAACAACATCAGAAAGAGGGTCTTCTTTTCGTCACCGCTGCAGGAAATGAAGGTGAAGATAATGGCAAAGAAACCTCTTATCCAGGCAATTATGACCTTACAAATATCATCTCTGTAGCTGCTACCGATCAAAACGACTATTTAGCGGAATTCTCCAATTATGGAAAACGCAGTGTCCATGTAGGTGCCCCAGGGGTGAATATAACCAGCACCATATTAGATGGCAAGTATGCCAATTTCAGCGGTACCTCGATGTCAGTACCTCATGTCTCAGGGTTGGCGGCTTTACTAGCCTCACATAACTCATCTTATGATTACAACAACTTGAAGAACGTTATACTTTCATCAGCAGACACCATCGGTCATCTTGAGGAACGAAATTTGGTTGATGGACGAATAAATGCTTCCGCCTCTCTAGAACAGTCTCCTGACCCCGATGATGTTAATTTCTGGATCCACCAACCTTATTCAACCACGCAATTTGGAGAAAAAACGAGGATCGAGATATCACTCAATGACGGTGTAAATCCCATCCACGGAGCAGATGTGAGAGTTAAATTTAGTACAGAAAAAGATACGCTTCATCTGGTCGACGATGGCAGTGGAATGGATCAAGTTAAAGGTGATGGTTATTACTCTGGTGAATGGCGACCTCTAAATAGGGATAAAGTGGAACTAGAAATCACAGTTGAATTAGAAGAGCCAGATAAGAAAATGACCAAGACCGTGACCGTATCCATAAAAGCGGTTCATCCAGAGTCTGCCCAACGGGTCGTTTTGCGCATATTCGATTTTATAAGAAAACTGTTGAGTTACTTGAATGATGTGGGCAAAAATGTTGGCGAACAGGTTAGATTTTCCTTCAAAGCCACTTATTACGGCAAAAGTTGATCTGCTATTGATGGGTCAAGTTTCGATCGTCTTCTCTTTCCACCTACCAGTAAAGAAATAGATCGCAGATAATCCTGCTATTATTAGATTACTTGCGGCCATTCCATACCATATACCTTTGACCCCTAGACCAAAACCAAAATTAAGCGTATATATCCCTATAGATATCGCTGGTAAAGCCAAGGTAGCGGAAAGGAATATACGAAGCCCCCATATTCTAAAGAGGGATAGACCCATGGCTGGAACGGTATGACCAGTGCCTCTGAAAGTTGAATCAAATATCCTGTAGATTCCAAAAAATGGTATAGTCAGACCAAATATCAAAAGATATCTCGCTCCTTCATCTATCACGGCCTGATTGTTGATAAACATACTTATCACCCATGTTCTTAAGATTACAAGGATCGAAGCGGCCGTAAACATGAGTAGAAAACCGACCATGATGGCTTTCTTAACTATCTTTCCCGCTCTCTCAGTTTGCTCAGCACCAACATTTTGTCCGACCATAGTCATAGAGGCCGCGGCAAATCCCCAGGTAGCAAAGGTTATCACGTGAAGTACTCTCCTTCCGATACCGTAAGCCGCGACGGGTTCCTTTCCAAATACAGCAACTATTGAAAACAGAGCCACAAAACCAACAGCGCTTCCAGCTCGTGCAATTGTAGCAGGTGCTCCGATCTTTATTATCTGTTTTACCCACCTGAATCTAAGTCCTAAATTACGGAGAGATAATTTAATTTGGACTTTGTTATTGAAAAGAAGATATATACCTACTAGAGCAGCTATTATCCGTGATGTTGCCGTCGCTATAGCTGCTCCAGTGACTCCCAGCGCGGGAATTGGACCAGCTCCAAATATCAATATAGGATCTAAGACAAGATTGAATCCCACTAAAACTCCCCTGATTAGCATCGGAGTCACCATATCTCCAATACCTCTCAACAAGAAGCGAAATGAAATATAGGCGAATACGAAAGGCATACTCAAAAAAAGGATCCTTAGGTAAGATGTAGCGAGGGGAAGAACATCAGGTGGTGTGCCGATAAACATCAATATCCA
>JAGXLF010000102.1 GCA_018334835.1 Thermoplasmatota archaeon
ATTGGGAAAAATACGATGTTTCAAGATACGTAGGGATTGGTGCGGTTTCCCCAGAAGAAGGAACAAGAACAGTTGATGTTTCACACTATGAAAAGAAATATACCACTATAAAAGACGATTTAGAGGACCTAGTAAAGACCTCTCCACCGGAAAAGACCATCTACTTATTCCACTCCCCCCCTTATGACACCTCGCTAGATAGAGCGGCTCTTGACGAGAAAATGATAGATCATGCCCCGGTAGATAGCCATGTTGGTAGTATAGCAATAAAGAGATTCATAAAGGAAGAGCAACCTCTTGTTACCCTCCACGGCCATGTACATGAAACCGTAGATATCACCGGTGAATGGAAAGAGAAGATCGGGGAGACTTTTTCTTTTACTGGAGTTCATAATGGACCGGAATTGCCTATTCTTAGATTTGACACTGAGAACCTGGAAAATGCGACAAGAACTTTAGTTGAAATCTAACTTGTCATTAAGTCGGTAAATCACTCTGCATCTCGGCCCACCGGTATTTTTTTAGCTGACTTATATCTCGAAGTTATATGAGATGCCCAAGAGGTTTCATTCTCGATATCTTCATCCGTGATGTAATGGACATCTAATATACTATCCATTCTCTTTCCGATCCTCTGCTCGTTCTCCTGTATCAACCTCTGATTCCATCTCTCGAACCAGTTATCAAGCTTGTCCTTTTGCTCTTCATCACCAACGAAATGGACTATGATGTCTATATCACTCTCAGGACCCGCAGTCGCTTCCTTCGTACTTCCCACCACGTAAAGCGCTTCTACATCATATACTTCCGGGTCCAATTCTCTTGCCATCTGTTTCACTTTTTTCATCCTCCATTCCCAGTGATCGGAAGGTTCCAAGTAAGCTAAGGCTTGATTGGCCTCACCGTCCATAGTCACCGTGAGAGTCCCGCCTTTACTTATATCGCTCACATCGATCACCCTAACGACGTCCTCGAAATCCCCGGACTTGGGTAAGAAGTCGGTCAATTTGTTTTCCGACCTGAAGAACATCTCCTCTCTCCAGATGTTTTCATCCTCCTCAGGATACAGAGGGAGATACTTGATTTCAGCTTCTACAAGGTCCTGGAAAAAGTGCGTGCCGAAGGAGAGTTCGGGCTCATAACCGCCTCGTTCTTTCGCTACTTCAACTAGCAACGCGGTATTATTTATCTCCCTATACTTTACAGGAACTCCTAGCTTGATATCTCCTCTGCTTCCCCATCGGCCTGGACCCATGAGAACAAATTTTCTTTTGGGCAATTCCTTGTTGAGGTTCCCCACGATCTGGGCGACTTCTTGCATCCTTTCCCTAGTCTCTAAGGCCGAATACTCCTCAGGAACAACATAAACGATGTATTCCAGATTTTCCAGGTTGCCTGTGGTCACATATTTGTTCGCAGAAAACAATTTTTTATTATCTTTTATATCCCGGGGGATCTTGACCCTTTCCCTATCCAAAGCCTGACTCTGGGGTCTACATTGGACAATGTAGAGTTTTTCCCCGTCAGAAGCAAATTCGACGTCTACGGGATAACCTATTTTCTCTTCAAGCTTTCTCAATATTTGATTCATCTTTGGGAGAAAATCAGTTTTATCGAAAAGTTTAGAGAAGGTAACAACCATATCCTCTTTTTCAGGATTGAGTATCAATCCTGAGGGGGTCTTTAGATTACCGTTTTCATACAAAGAAACCATTTTTTCTAGATTTGGAAACTCGTTAGCGTGGTCCTGAAGGAAGTTATCTACTTTAACGGTTTCCATCTGTTCTGTTTCCAGGTTGATCACGTCCATATATCTTGGAGAGTATCTAACCCGTTCTTCTACAGTCGAATTCACCCGTAAATTGGGTCTGTTAGGCGAAGCGAGAATAGGATAATCATCACCGATCCTATCTACAGCTCTAGTAGCGAGGCCAGGGACTATCCTGATGACTCCATCGTTTCTCCCAATTCTAGGGGACCATCTGAACTCGTTCTTACTGAATGCGACGCCTCCAAAAGTAGGAAGATAGTAGTCCCCAACCTCTGTACCGACGACTTCTTGGACAAGTATACCCATCTCCTCGCTGAAATCTAAAAGACCTCGTTCTTTTCTATACTCGATAGGGTCTGCACAGAAAGTAGAGGCATAAACTTCAGCGATTGCGTTCATAAGATCTTCTAATCTTTCCTCTTCCGTCCCTTTATTTGGTAAGAATAAACTCTTATATTTGCCAGAAAATGCAGCCCCGAAATTATCTTCGAGAAGGCTAGAAGATCTGACAATTATTGGATTTCCCTCTAAATCTCTAAGGATTTTTTTAAGGCCCTCCACTATCTCCGAAGGAAACATAGCATTTTTCATCAATTGCTCCAGAAAAGGTTCTTCATGCCTTATCTCATCCGGATCCAAGTATTTGACATGGATTAGTTCATCGAGATCATTATAATGGATCAGGTCCATTAGAGTGTCAGAGGTGATATACCAACTCCTTGGAAATCCTATATCTTTTGTGAACTCATCATCAAATTCTTCCTGGATTATCTTGTGAGCAAGATAAGCTCCTGACGCTTTTCCACCAAGTTTTCCAGCACCTCTAGCTGGTCCGACTATCTTCTCTATCAGCGGCTCATAGTCTTCGACCTGGATATATTTCTTAGCGACGTTAACAAAATCTAATCTATCTGTGAAAAATCGCTGTATCAGTTCTGTCCTTATACTCATCTTGTCTTCTTCTGCTAAGGCCTTCTCGGATTCGGGTTTTCTGAAAAACCGATTGAGTTCCTCCGTTATCTCCACTAACGGAGTCCCTCTTTTCTGAGAGGTTAGAAGTAACGGGCGAGCTTTGTCCTCTTTTAACCACCTGTGGAATAGTTCTGATATCTCTTCTGGTGTCAAGTCTTCCTTCGCCACTTGAAAGACTTTTTCCTGGACCATCCTGAGTGAATCGAGATCCTGCTTAGGGTTCGGCATATTTATGCCGCACCAGTTAGGTGCTTCAATATCCCTACTTTCGACTGAACAAACTTCGTTCAACAAATTTCTGATCTTTTCATTCTCATTCCTGTAAAGGTAATAGACCATCTTTCTGGTCATACGCAACAAGGTTCTAGGGTCGGTCTTCATCAGGAGATCGATTATCACTTCCCAGTCCTGCCTTTTATCCGCTGAAGTCTCTAGAATCTTTTCCTGTCTGAGCACTTGATCCTCTCGTTTCTCCTGTACAAAACTACCTAATAGATCCGCCAAAGTGTCTATCAGCCGTCTCTCTTCCTTCAAGAAGGGGCCTTCGTCCTTTTCAGGCCTTTCCTCTTTGTATGCGACGGTGATCTCACCTATCTTTTCACCCTTGACCATGATCTCACTAGTCTGCATCCAGGGGGTCTCTTCAAAGTCCTCAGTAGTATATCTTTCGTCTCCGACCTCTATTCTAGCAGAAGTGATCTCAGGATACTGCCAAGAGGGGGGAAGAACTTCGACTATCCGTTGCATAGCCTCCTCTAGAGACAAAGAATCATCATTCACGAATTCAGAAATTTTATAGAAGCAGTTCAACTCCTTTACCCGCTCCTCAAGTTCATCAGTTTCCTCAATCTCACGAGTAGGAGATACATCCTCAGCTTCACCTCCCGAAAGAATATCATCTAAGTCTTCTTCGTCCATCCTTATCTACCTCTATTTGCCTCTACATTATCATCCAATACTACTGCTCTTATCTATTAAATATTGTTTCTCTCATGTCCTTTTTGAACTTTTTTAATTATAACTGATTTACCCTCTTTAGCATCTACCCGTACTTCCACCGGAGAGTCCAATTTTACGTGTCTGATATATTCACTCTCATCCTCTGTCGGCTGATTCCTCAACCATTCCCAATCAACCTTTTCTTCATCATTCACCACTAGATAGCAAGTATCTGAGG
>JAGXLF010000032.1 GCA_018334835.1 Thermoplasmatota archaeon
TGCGAGGGATGGGATTTGAACCCACGGACCCCTATGGGACAGGATATCCTATCAGACCCATGAAAGTTTGATCTTAAGTCCTGCGCCGTTGGCCTAGCTTGGCTACCCTCGCAAGTTGGAACGAGTCTATGAGTGAAACTTGCGTGTTAGTGGAAATCTTTTCCGCATAACTCGCAGAAATGAGCGTATGCGAATTTCGAGAGTGAGGAGGAATTTATAATTCCTTTAGTACCCTAGCAGATTGGAACAAATTCACTTTTTCATTCCGAGTGCATTTTTGGTTAAGTGAAGGGAATATTTTATTCCTTCGGAAGGAAGAAGTGAAAATTTCTTACCATAAAACATAATATCCCCTCACTTATCTCTTTTTGTTATGCGACTACCCACAGGATGCAATTCATTGGACACGATGCTCGGTAAGGGGATAGAGTCAGGAATAATAACTGAATTTTTCGGCGAGGGGGGAAGTGGAAAGACCAATATCTGTTTACAGCTGGCAAAAAACATGGCTTTGAAGGATAAAAAGACCATCTTTGTCGATACCGAAGGTGTTTCAGTAGAAAGATTAGAACAGATCTCCGGAAACAAATCCGAGAAGGTTATGGAGAACACTATATTCTTTAAACCTCACTCTTTTTCAGAGCAGGAAAAATGTATCAAAAAAGGTTCAAGATTGGCTCTAAATAATGATAAAGATTTCAACCTGTTCATCGTAGATAGCTTCACCACCTTTTATAGAGCCCTATACAATTCAGATAAAGAAGACCGAATCTCTTCAAGGTTGGGGCGGTTGTTGATAGAATTGATGAGGGTAGCTAGGAAAAAGGATATCCCAGTAGTGATAACCACCCAGGTCTACGAAAGCGATAACAAAAAAAAGCCTGTAGGAGGGCATGTCCTCTACCACAACGCCAAGACTATAGTTCTTTTAGAAGTGCTGGAATCAAATATGAGAAAAGCTGTCTTGGAAAAACACAGATCCCGAGCCAAAGGTAATAGCGCCCGTTTCAAAATAACTGAAGATGGTATAGTGACCCCTTGATCTACCGAGCCAAACCGATCTTATTCAAAAGGGTTAAATAACCCAGCCAAGTTTCTTCACTATGAAGCAGGTACGGCCAGCCGATATCAAAGATGTATACGAACTTCGTGCTGAAACTATTGACTATTTCTTCCCTGAGAGAGACGACGAAATCGAATTCTGGGAAGAGATCGCTTCGGATTACGGAGAAGACGTACTTCACCTCATGTGTGGTACAGGAGAGATCTCCGTCGGGCTGGCCAAGAAAGGTTTTAATGTCACAGCCCTAGACCTCACCAACGCCATGATATACGTGGCCGAGGACCGGATCGAGGAGGAGGACGTAGATAACATAGAATTGCTGAAAGACGACGCCCGATATTTTAATTTGGATAAAAAATTTGACTTCATATTCGTTTCTACGGGTGATTACCATCACTTCACATCTAGAGAAGATATAGATGCATTCTTGGCAAAATCATATGCACATCTACGACCCGAAGGGGCTTTAGCTATTGAATTATTTCCCCTTCCTGACGACGACTTTAAAAGAGAGCAGAAGGAATTCGATCCTCTAAGGGCGCCTCCGGAAGGTATAGACGTTTGGAAAACCAATCAAACGAGCTTCGATTCAGACTCGCAGATACTCGAGATAAAAGAGGAACTGTTCGTCGATCAACAAGACGAAGGCGAGGCCAAAAGAGGAGAATACGAGATCCAGTTGAAGCTTTTTTCCAAAGAGGAGATGAAAGATATCTTGGGAGAATCAGGATTTAGAAATATAAGATTTCTCGAGAATGAACAATTCACCCCTTATCTTAAAAACGCAAATACTTGGGTTGTTATCGCCGAAAGATGAGGCTTCACACAAAATCTTCTAGGGTTACCTCATCCTTTTTTTCGAACTTATCATCTTCAGAGGTCTTTCCTCTATCTGTTCCGCCGTTACCGTTATCATCAAAATTCTCTGAAAAGAGGTCCGACTGTTTATTGCCAGCTAAAAGAGCCTCTTTATCCCAGCCGAATACCTCGGTAACTCTTGACAGCGTCTTTGCTATCCTTTCAGCGTAGTACTTCCAATCCGCTTCTTTTTTTATCTCATGGTCAGGAAGCCAGGGTTCTACCTTTTGAGGTGTCTTCTCTGCATCCGTGACTATCCACGAAACTTTCATTCCTGGGGTGAATTTGTGCCCTAAATCTTTCATCTTCTTAGCTGCTTGAACATTCGGCATACTATCCGGATTTTTATAATAACTAAATTTTTTACAGGTCCGAGAGATCACCAATTTTTCCAGCTCTATCTGGCCGTTTCTTACTTCTCTTATCCATTCCTTAGCTCTCTCTACAGCACCTTCAACATCGTCATCCAGTATATACTCAAATATCTCTCGAAGGGCCTCGTCTTGAGCCTGGAAAGAATCACTTCGTCTCAATTCATACCCTCTTACTAGGAGGTCTTCTTCCGGCCAGATCACACGTCCAACATAGCGCTTTTTTTTACCGTGGCTAAAAAATGGGTTCAGAATCTTTTCGAATTCGAGGATTATCGCTTCTCTACTGTAATCTCGGGCGATCTTTTCACTTATATCGATGGTCTTTTCCAAATCTTCCTCTGGAGACTGGAAGAATACACTGTCGGTATCCGAGTATATCACCTTCAGTCCGTCATCCTGTAATTCATTTATGAGCTGTTTTATGTTTTCTCTAGCAAATGCGGTTATACTTTCTCCTATCTCAGGATCGGTAAACCGATAAAACGAAGAGGCGAAAACACCATAAAAAGAATTCATAAGGACCTTTATCGCATTCTGAAGACCTCTATAATATCTCTCCTCTTTTCCTTCAGCTTGTTCCATCTTATCTTTGACTTCATCCCTCTCTCTCATCAGATCTTCAAGGATCTCCGGTAGGAGTCCTTTCTTTTCCTCTGGAGTCAAGAATTTTACCCCTGTCGGACTCTCTATCTCACCGTCCTCAGAAAGAGTGGTGAAGCATATATTGTTCTGGATTATAATACTCGGATACATGCTTTTGAAATCAAGAACGCTGACCCAATGGTAAAGACCCGGTTCGATCGAATGGACGTATCCACCTTTGATCTTGCCGCGTTTCCCTCCGTGGGAGGTCAGCGGGACACCCACCTCGTTCTCTTCAGCTTTCCTGATCAAAATGGAATCAACTAGAGTCGAAGTCCTCGGATTCAAACCCTCTCCTACAGGTAACTTTGCAACTGTACCCATATCCATAGCTTTGCCCAATACTTCCAACTCCGTGAGTATGTTCAAAGCAAGATCAGCATCTTTTACACAGTACTTTTTAACTCTCTCCGAGTCCTTTTCCCATTCTTCATCTATTTTAGATGAATCTACATCATCTTTTTCTTCACCGAGCAATTCTTCAGCAACATGATTGAGCGTTTCCCTTTTCAGATTGAGTTCAGATCTTACACTCCACCAGGCATCCGCAATTATCCTTCCGTTGACGGTCCAATACCTTTGACCCTTCTTCCTAAGCTTCCCCTTGTCTCTGCCTAGATTTATTTCATCGATCCTGATCTCTTTCGCCCTTTCCTCTAATTTGGGTAGGTCATAACCGTTTATGTTGTAGCCTGTTATGACGTCGGGATCTTTTTCCTGAACGTAATTCTGAAATCCTTCGATCATCTCCTTTTCGGAAGCGTCAAAATTCCGTGTTTCTTTACCATCTTCGTTTTTCAAAACGCATCCTATAGTGAGCAACCTATCGTCTTCTAAACTATTTTCGATATCAAAACTCAAAATATTCAGAGACGGTTTTATAGGATCGGTATTCTCAAAATTTTCTACCGATAGAATCTCTTCAGTGGTATAATCATCATTAACCAATTCGCCATCCACCTTGACCGTAGAACTGAGATCGAAATCATAGATGAACCTCTGCACGAAAGGTATATCCGCCGCTAAGACCTTACATCTTTTTTTCAACCTCTTCCTGTATCCTGGTACCTTCCACGGGTAAGTGCATACGATCTTTTTACATTTTCTTTTCTCGCCATCTACCCATAGTTCCTCAGTAGTTATCTCTTTTATCTCATCATCTTCTCTCAGTTCCTCTAGACAATCGTTCGGTGGATCGACTAGTTTAAAATAAGGTCTAAAATCATCGTAAAGTAAAGTTATCGAGACCCCTTCAGCGGTCCTTCCGAAAAGCTCTATGACCACTCCATCGTTAACTTTGCTGTAAGATCCCGAAAGAATCCTGACAGTTCTTTCGACCATATTTCACTCCGATACTATTTTTATTATGTCCCCATCCTCAAGCTCGTGATCTCTACCTATAACCCTATCAGTCCTAGCATCTATAGCTCTTATAAATCCTTCCCCGATGTCGGTATGGACCGTATAAGCCATATCCTCTGCAGTACTCCCTCTTTTCAGAAGATATGCATCAGGTAGGACCCGCCCCTTTTTATCCGTATAATCGTTTTCGTTTTCAACCGGATAGACTACTATCATATCTAGAACATCATAGACAGCTTTTTCTAGAGTCTTCTGCACGCCGAGACCGTTATTCTTTTTTATAAATTCCCTGATCTTCTCTAGTGCCTTTTTCTGCTCTTCAGATATATCTTCTCGCTTTACTTCAAAGGTGTTATCTCCTGGGATATAATCCACGATCCCGTTCTCTGCCGCTTTCCGAAGAGCTAGTTCATACTCTGCTGAAGTCGAAATGACAGGGTAATCTAGTCCTTTAAGTTCCTCCAGCTGTTTGTCGCTACTTATATCGGCTTTATTAGCCGCTATTATCATCGGTTTGCTCTCTTTTCTTATTTTACGAGCTAAAATGAATAATTTATCCGAATTCCAGCTCGTTGGATTTTCGGGAAGGTCCAACTCTCTAAAAACATTGGTTACCTCTCCTTCAGAGACGCCCAATCCTGAAAGTTGGTCATAGATCACTTTCTCAACTTTAGACCCGCTTATCTCGATCTTCCTAGAAACCTTATCCCAATTATTTTCGAGGATCCCTTTCAACCAATGATCGATCTCTTTTTCCAAAAATTCTACGTCCTGCTTGGGATCATGTTTCCCTTTTTCACAGGGCTCACCTTCTCCGTCGGTAGAGCCGCTTGCATCTATGATATGGATGAGACTCGAAGCCTGCCTGAGATCGTCTAGAAACTTATTACCTAATCCCCTACCGGAATGAGCATCTTTGACTAGGCCCGCTACATCAATCAGTTCAACAGGAACCATCCTTGTCCCTGCTTTACAAGGGGAATTGTTCGGATCGCATTCTTTCCCGATCTCCTTGTGAGGACAGTTATGTGTAACGTATCCTATACCTCTGTTCGCATCTATGGTTGTGAAAGGATAAGATGCGACTTCCACCTCCGTTCTAGTAGAGGCTGCGAAAAACGTACTTTTCCCTACATTCGGTTTTCCAACAAGGCCTACTTCCATTTTTGCTTCCCTACTCGATGGTTCTATTTCATTACCTTAGGTTGACTTCAATAGGGCTAACTAATCAAGTTCGGTTCCACAGGAATAACACATCATCGCATCAGGTTCGAGTTTAGTTCCGCATTGAGGACACTCTATCTGTTCTTCTTCCTCTTCTTCCTCATCTTCTCCAATGTCAGTTAGATCTTCTCCACATGCATAGCACATCTGGGCCCCAGCACTCAATTCAGTTCCACATTCCGGACAATTGATGATTCCTTCCGTCTCACCTTCTTCCTCGGCTTCTACTTCCTCTTCAGGTTCTACTTCTTCCTCGGCTTCTACTTCCTCTTCAGGTTCCACTTCTTCTTCAGGTTCCACTTCTTCTTCAGGTTCTACTTCTTCCTCAGGTTCTACCTCTTCCTCGGCTTCCACTTCTTCTTCAGGTTCCACTTCTTCCTCGTATTCTACTTCCTCTTCAGCTTCTACTTCTTCCTCGTATTCTACTTCCTCTTCAGCTTCTACTTCCTCTTCAGGTTCCATTTCCTCTTCAGCTTCTACCTCTTCCTCGTATTCCACTTCTTCCTCAGGTCCCATCTCCTCTTCAACTTCAGGTACCTCTCTCTCTCCCTCTTCCGGTATTTCAACTTTTTCGGGTATGCTCTCCTCTACGCTTGGGATAGTTATCTCTTCATCGACAATATCCTGTTGTTCTTCCAACATCCTCTGATGAGCTTTCAAAAGTTTTCCTCTTACATCAGCGAATTCTTTATCCATCTTTAAAAGCTCTCTTTCCTCTTTAGTGACCTTCCTAGCTTCTCCAAGATTCTCATCGAGGACTGTCTGGAGTTCGTTTAAAGATTTAAGGGTCTCTCTTCTTTTATCAAGAGCCTCTTCTTCTTTCCGTACTATATATTCTTCTCTTTCATCCAGATCTTCTTCTCTTTCAAGGATTGCTTCTTCTCTCTTCAGCAAAGCATCTCTTTTATCTACGACTTCTTCCTTCAATTCTTCAATATCATCGACTGAGTTGGAAAATTCATATCTCAATTTTTGAACTTTGTCTCTTTCGGAATCCAATGATTCTCTAATCTCTTTGAGTTCTTCTCTTTCCGATTCTAACTCCTGTTCAAGATCTTCAAGTTTCTCTGCCTTTTCAGCCAACTTAGATTCTCTATCGGTCAATCGTTCTTCTTTACTTGAAAGTTCATCGGCCTTCTCCTCTAGTTCCGCCTCTCTATCACTCAGTTTCGCTTTTCGTTTCTTCAGTTTTTGTAAATAACCTTCCATCTCGTCAAAATCAAGATCATCTTCAGCCATATTTTTGTTCCTCCTTAGATATAAAGTATTTCAGTATGATTAGTATGTGAATATAATGTCTCACTTAAGTAACTTACGCCTAGAGAGATTTTTACTACGAAAAAAACAAAAAATATTATTTCTAATCAAACAATAGGGAAGTATGATAGAACTGAAAACTGATCTATTTGGATTCGTTCTAGATCCCCCTCTAATCCTTGCTTCAGGTATACTGGACCAGACCGCAAGAACCATGGAACGCATAGCCAACAACGAAGTTGGTGGGATCGTCACAAAATCGATAGGAGAGGAACCACGAGAGGGGCATCCAAACCCTACTGTGGTGGAACTAGAAAATGGATTGTTGAATGCGATGGGATTGCCAAATCCGGGTATAGAAGATTTTAAAACTGAATTAGATGAACTGAGGCAGTCGGTCGAACGAAAGCCTATAATAGGTAGTGTATTTGCATCCGATCCTGAAGGTTTTGCGGAATTAGCCCAAAATATGGTGGAACACGGAAGCGACATGATAGAATTGAATCTCAGCTGTCCACACGCAGAAGGATACGGTGCCTCTATAGCCTCGGATGATGAGATGATGAGAGAGGTCATCAGCAGAGTCAAAGAGAAGATCGAAAAGCCGATCCTGACTAAATTACCGCCGTCAACAGAGATCGCTCGGAAGGCCGCTCTTGCTGAAGAAAGCGGTTCCGATGGGATAGTATGTATAAATACAGTCAGGGCAATGACTATCAATTTTGAAACTCAAGAACCGATACTGGGAAATAAGATAGGAGGATACAGTGGGAAGGCGATAAAACCGATAGGGCTTAGATGTGTGTTTGAAGTCTATCGAGAAGTAGATATACCTATAATAGGATGCGGGGGCATCAATACTGGCAGAGATGCTTTAGAGTACATGCTAGCCGGAGCCTCTGCACTTCAAATCGGAACCGTTTTTCACACTCGCGGCAAAAAGTCTCCAAATAAGATAGCGCAAGAGATGAAAGAGTTGATGGAAAAAGAGAAGATTGAGGATCTAAAGGAACTTATAGCCGAGGCACACAAATAAATAAAAGAAGCAAGATGATGGATTATGGTGATATGTGATGAAGGAGCCCGACCCTGAACAATTCGTGGATCATCAGGATTCTGGTGATTTTACAACTGTGATCACCCACATGTACAGGGCCGAAGTGCAGCGCTCCTACAATTGGAGGAAAAGACTTGACAGGACTACTGAATGGTCCATAGTCATACTTTCGGCTCTCACTACCTGGACCTTTAGTGTACCCGGTAGACGACACGAACTGCTTCTCAGTGTATTGATATTCATGGGAACTCTTCTATGGATAGAAGCGAGAAGATACAGATACTACAACGTATGGGCGAGTCGTATAAAAACACTCGAAGAAAATTTCTTGGCCAAAACACTTTCTCCCGATAAAGAAGTCAGTACTCGAGAATGGATGAAAACTTTAGCCGACGACCTGAAACATCCTAGGTTTAAGATACCGTTTTGGGTCGCCGTAGCGCACAGATTGAGAAGAGTTTATTTCTGGCTTTTTTCGCTAACCACCATGCTATGGATAGGGAAACTCGCGATACATCCAAAACCTGCTCAATCTTTTAGAATGATGATCGATAGAGCGGCGATATTGGGATCTCCAGGATACGTTGTGGTGATACTGATAGGGATATTATTGTTAGGTGCCGGTATTTTGGCAATGTTTGGTTCAACACATGAAGCAAAGGGTGCTAAGATAGTCGAGAGGAGAAAGACCAGTAAGGATTGGGAAAAAATGACTTGATAAAACTACAGAACAATAAAGTTATTATCCTTTTTGTTCTATTGCACCTTCAAATGGAAGTAGAGCGTACCGAATTGATTACGAGAGGGGCTGAAGCCGAGGTCTGGAAAGGCAGATGGAGAAAAAGGAAGATCATCATCAAAAAGAGGGTTAAAAAGAACTATAGACTTCCGGAACTCGATGAAAAGATAAGAACGATGAGAACCCGAAAAGAAGGACGTCTTCTTTCAGAAGCTAAAAAGTTAGGTGTTCCCGTGCCGATAATCTACGATATCGATGAACAGAGAACAGAGCTCGTGATGCAGTATTTTCACGGGAAGAGAGTCATGGACTGTATAGAGGAAGGTATAAAGGTGGATTTGGAGAAGATTGGAGCCTACATCGGAAAGCTCCACGAGGCCAAGATATCTCATGGAGATCTAACCACTTCAAACATACTTTACGACGACAAAAAAGAGGATTACTGCTTCATCGATTTCAGTCTCGGTGAGAAAGAGTCCTCCAATGAATACATGGGAGTTGATCTACATCTCTTAAGAGAGGCTCTCGTCAGCGTTCATGACGAACCTCTCGATCTTTTCGAAAAGGTCCTTTCAGGGCACAATAGAAGCTGTGAAGAACATGAAAAGATAAAGAATTGGATAGAAAAGATAGAAAAAAGAGGGAGATACAGATGATAAAAGAAACTTTAACAATTATCACTTCGAACCAAGGAAAATATAAGGAGTATCGTGAGAAGCTCGGAGGTCACTACAAACAAGTAGAGATGGCAGATGTTGGTTATCCCGAGATCCAGGCAGAGGAACTCAAAGAGGTTGTGGAATTCGCTCTCGAAGTTTTATCCGAGCGATCTCCATTGATAATCGACGATAGCGGCCTTTTTGTTGATTCCTTAAATGGTTTTCCGGGTGTCTATTCTTCTTACGTGATGAAAACTCTAGGTTGTGATGGAATACTTTCTCTTATGGAAAATAGAAAAGATAGAGGATCTAGATTTGAATGTGTTATCGGCTATTTAGGTGAAAGGAAAAAAATATTCAAAGGGATCTCTAGAGGAACGATCACCCAGGAAAAGAAAGGAACAGGTGGTTTTGGATATGATCCTATCTTCCAACCCGAAGAGTCAGAGAAAACCTATGCAGAGATGAGCAGCAACGAAAAAAACCGTATAAGTCATCGTGGTAGGGCTATGGAGAAATTACTTGATTTTGTAGCTTCAAAATAGAAACGATGCTAATCTGAGATTATCGAGAGGATCTCTTCTGGTTCCTCTATAACAAAATCGGCTTTTTTCGCCTCGGCATCACCGTAACCGTACAGAGCGCCTACACTCTTCACACCTGCTTTCTTCGCTGCTTCGATATCGTGATATCTATCTCCGACCATCACAGCGCTTTCAACCGAAAACTCTGACATGAGTTCCTGGATAAGATCAGACTTCTTTTTTCCCTTTTCATGGCCTTTGATCGATGTGAAGTAGCTTTCTATCGAAGTGGTTTTAAGAACGCGTTCTATATAATCCGTTCTACCGTTAGAACATATCGCTAATTCATAACCACTCTCTTTAAGGTCTTTCAACAAACTTTTCACTCCATCGTAAAGAGTAGCTTTTTCAGGTATCAGCTCGCTCTCCTTCTCGATTATGGCCTTTTTGATCCGATCCTTGAGATGTTCCTTCTCTTCAGGAACGAGATTTTCGATTATCTGATCGGTTGGTTCACCGAATTGGTTCAGTATGGTTTCACCAGAAAGCATTATACCGAATCGGGAAAATGCATCTTTGAGGGCGGGGACGCTCACTTCTTCCGTTTTGTAAAGAGTTCCGTCCAGATCGAATATTATCAATTTATCATCCATAGAAGTTCACCTCTTCTTTTCAAGTTCCTTCAATATCTGACAGGCCTTACATCTTTCGTTCATGGCGGGTTCACCACAGTTCACGCATCTTTCCAGTTCACCTTCACCTTCGTATTTCTCTCTGACGGGATCCTTGATCTTCTCGTAGGAACTCAAGATGGAAAATTTGACGCCCGGCGTGTTGTCTTCTAACTGACCTAAAACATCTCTATACAACCCTCTCAAAGCCGTATCCGCGTAGGGACACTCCTGTTCGTGCACATCCATATCCGAAAGTAGAGCGTATAGATAGGTCTCTTTTTCAGGGGCTTTTCTCAGAGGATTTATCCTAGGAACCAGGCCTTCTTTGACTCGGTCATGAGGGGCTAGCCTCGCCATACTTTTCATGTCAGCCCTGCAAAAATTCATCATTATGGTCTGGGCTGTATCATCGAGGTTCAGTCCCGTAGCCAATACGTCGAGATCGGCCTCTTTAGACATGGTGTTCATCATCCATCTTCTGAGTACTCCACAGACAGAACAGGGCATCCCTATATCGTCATATTCCATCATCTCATCTAGTGGAAAACCAAAATTTTCCTCATAAGAGCTTATCTTGTAGTCGATACCTAGCTTTTTATATTCTCGCTCAGCGATCTCTAAACTCTTGGGTCTGTACCCTTTTATACCCTCGTCTATGGTTATACCATAAAGGCGGCTGTCTCTCCTTTCCTCTAGTATCTTATGGAGCATCCTGAGAGCTACGATACTGTCTTTTCCTCCAGATACCGCTACGCCGATGTCTTTTCCACGGTTAAGATCTACCTGCTTCCTGAATTCTTTGAAAACTTTTGTCTCGAAGAATTCTTTAAAATGTTTTCGACAGAGATGCTCACCGCTATATCTTATGCGCGTGACCGCTGTTTCTCCACATCGGCTGCATTCCATCGGATTGGATTTACCTATATCAGTATATAAATGTTCGTGATTACATCAGTTCAGAAAGTGAACTTATTTATAACACTATGATTTCTTCATTCAAATGATAGTATGATAGACGACGTAAAAGTCACACAATGCATAGTTGATAGATATTTTGAGGAGTTTTCAGATCACACTGAGGTAGATGTAGCGATCGCTGGTGCCGGACCTGCAGGTCTTGTAGCCGGCAGATATCTAGCAGATATGGGGCACCAGGTGGTCATCTTTGAAAGAAAATTATCTCCTGGCGGAGGTATGTGGGGTGGTGGGATGGGTTATCCCGTGGTAGTAGTCCAGGAAAGTTCGGTCGAAGAGTTGGAAAAAGTCGGAGTCGAGGTAAAAGACACTAAAGATGGTTACTATACCGCCGACTCGATAAGTTCCGTTGCAAATTTACTATCTTCAGCTATCGATTCTGGAGTGAGGATCTTCAATATGGTCACTGTTGAAGACGTCCTTTACGAGGAAGAAAGAGTCAACGGCGTGGTGATAAATTCCTCCCCGATAGAGATCGCCGGCCTTCATGTCGATCCGATCACGATAAGATCTGAAGCTACATTGGATGCTACAGGTCACGACGCAGATGTGTGTACAGTGGTGGAAAAAAAAGCTGGTGAACTGAATACTGAAAAAGGGAAAGTGATCGGTGAAAAATCCATGTGGGCAGAAGTGGGAGAAAAGACAGTAGTCGAGAATACTAAGGAAGTTTTTCCCGGTTTATGGACCACTGGTATGTGTGCCAATGCGGTGATGGGCGCCCCTAGGATGGGACCTATCTTCGGAGGGATGCTACTTTCTGGAAAGAAAGCCGCTGAACTAATAGATTCTGAACTTAAATAACCTCAACCACAGGGAACATTAATATACTATAAACAAAAATTGTTTGAGAGTGTCAAATCATGGCCGAAAACGACGTCCCCGAGGGAAGAAGAGAAGAATTCACCAAATTCAAAAAGATGGAGTTACCTCGAAACGTTGTTATAGGAAAGGGTGCTTTGGAAGAGGTAGGCAAAACTTGCGACAGACTAGAACTGAAGAAGAACGCGATCATCGTCTGCGATCCGACCACGAAAAAAGTGGCTGGAGAAAGAGTCAGTGAGATACTCACCGATCATGATTACGAGATCGAAATCGAAGAGATCACCGAAGCGGATCAGAAGACTGTAGATAGTATAAGCGAATCGATCACAGAAGATACGGGTTTCCTTCTGGGTGTAGGCGGGGGAAAATCTATAGATGTAGCTAAATATTCCTCTCATCTTGCGGAGATACCTTTTTTGAGTATTCCTACAGCTTCATCCCACGATGGGATAGCTTCTGGTAGAGCTTCGATAGAAAGGAATGGAAATAAGACATCAGTTGGAGCACAGTCCCCTCTCGCCATGATAGCGGACACGGGTATAATAGCTGATGGGCCGAACAGATTGATGTCAGCAGGCTGCGGCGATATAATCTCCAATGCGACCGCGGTCAAAGATTGGAAACTGGCTAGACGTTTAAGGAATGAAGATTTCTCTCATTACGCTGCAAATCTTTCGGAGATGACTTCAGATATCTTGATAAAAAATGTAGATAATATAAGACCCGGACTACAGGAAAGCGCTTGGCAGGTCACAAAAGCTCTTGTCAGTTCTAGCGTAGCGATGAGTATCGCAGGTTCCTCAAGGCCGGCTAGCGGTAGTGAACACAAATTCAGCCACGCTCTTGACGAGATAGCGGAAGAACCCGCATTGCACGGAGAACAATGCGGCGTTGGAACTATAATCATGATGTACTTACATGGTGGAGATTGGAGAAAAATAAAGAATGCACTACAGGCGGTCGAAGCTCCCACCACCGCAAGAGGGCTCGAAGTCAAAGAAGAAGAAGTTATCCAGGCGCTCATCCATGCTCCTGAGATAAGACCGGAGAGGTATACTATATTAGGGAACAGAAAGATGAATAGGGATGCTGTGGAAGAAGCAGCTAAAGAAACAGGCGTTATTTAAAAAGAGGTGAAAATATGAGTTCTGTAACATTGATTGGAAAAAGTCTAGCAAAAGAAGGTATGAAATTTAGGTTTGGAGGATGTCTTTCCAAGTGTCAAGATTGTGAATTGAAAAACTCATGCTGTGGACTTGAAAAGGATAAATGGTATGAAGTTACGGGTGTGAGAGATAAAGAACACAAATGTAAAGTCCATCATGGAGACGTAAAAGTGGTGGAAGTAGAACAGGTTCCTATCGAGACAGCAGCCTCAGAAAAATCAATCATCGAGGGGTCAGTGATAACCCTAAAAGACAAAGAATGCGGATACGTGGATTGTGAATTTTTCAATCTCTGTTATCCGGCAGGAATAGAATTTGAGGCAAAATACAATGTGGAAGAGATAGGAGATAAAATAGATTGTGAAAAGGGTAAAGATCTAAAATTAGTCAAGTTAAAGTGACCTCACTTTCCCCTTATCCTGTCGAACCAGCTTTTATTTTTTTCTTTCTCGATATTTTCAAATCTCTCTAATATCTTTCTCTGCTCATCGTTGAGATCCTCTGGTATTTTAACTTCTACTTCTATCAACTGATCCCCGTACCCGCTTCCTTTTTGCTTTTTTAGTCCTTTATCCGGCATCCTCAATTTATCTCCAGGTTGGGTTCCTAGAGGTACTTTTACTTCAGCTTTCCCTTCTAATGTCGGAACTTTGATAGTGGTACCCAATGCGGCTTCTGTCATACTGACTTTTGCCTTTGTCAAAATATCATATCCTCTTCTTTCAAATCTATCATCACCTCTTACCCTAAGGGTAACATACAGGTCACCTGGTTGGCCCCCTCTCGGGGCAGCTTCTCCCTTTCCTCTTATCCTGAGTCTAGTTCCATCCTCAGCTCCTGGAGGAACATTGATGGTTATTGTTTCAGTTTTATCAACAACTCCACTGCCGTTACATTCTGGACATGGATTTTCTACTATCTCACCGGTACCGTCACATCTATCACACTCTGTTATCCTAACAATCTGTTGGAAACCTCTTCTCTGAGCCTGTTTCACTTCTCCGGCTCCACCGCATTTTGGGCAAGTCTTAGTTCCGCCGCTTCTACTACCGCTACCACCACACTCTTCGCACTGCGCTTTTCGGTTGATCTTTACTGTCTTCTCCGTCCCTTCCCTGACATCTTCTAGATCTACTTCAAAACTGAGTTGTAGATCTCTACCACGTTTTTTCTTCTTTCTTCTGCTTCTTCGACTTCCGCCGAAAAACTCGCTGAAAAGATCTTCAAATCCACCGCTTCGCCTTCCTCCACCGCCGAAAAGATCTGAAAATATATCCTG
>JAGXLF010000103.1 GCA_018334835.1 Thermoplasmatota archaeon
TTCCAAAGTTCCTCTAAATCAAGATGTTCAGCCCGGGTGTCCCATAGGTGGATAACAGCTACATCAGAACCGATTTTCTCAGCTGTCGCTAGATTATTTACTAGAGTATTTCTCCCTCTCTCTACCATATCTTCATCCTCTGAACATAACATATCACCCATATCTCTGTTGATATGAACAGTAGGGACGGGGATCTCCTCCAAAATCTCTGTCAGGTCTTCATAAGACGGTTTAGGGCAATTCTCCCAATCGGCAGCTGTTCTTCCTAATGGAGGTCTATCAGTACTCCATTCCGGTAAAAATTTGAATTCCAATCCAGATACGTCTAATTTTTCAAAGGCTTCTGGTATCGATTTATAATCGGTAAATGATTTCCCTATAGCTATGGGTAAAACTGTTGAGGAAACCAGGTGTTTTACCATTTTCTTTAATTATCTGTTATAAACCTTATAAGGTTTCTGTTCACTCGATGTATAACGCCGGTCTTCTCGGTTTTGATTGCGAAGCTCGCCCCTCTGGATCATATATATCATCTTCATCCGTTTCGGCGATATGAACCGAAGCCTCGAAGGTGTCCTCCAAAAAATCTTTACTATTTTCAAGGGTCTTCTTCTCATCTAAATCAGCCTTTAACATATTTTGGCCCTTTGTTTCGTGGATTTCATCAAGAACCTTCTTAACAAAAGAAGAAAGTTCATTAGAAGGAGCATCGATCTCGTTAACAATCTCGCTCATTATACCCATTCCTTTCTCTGGATCTTCCATTACCTTCTTGTATGCCTTTTCTTTCCATTCTTCAGCCACATAGATATAGATGTCGTCGCCTTCTACTTCGGCTATATCCAGTATGTGTTTGATGTCTTCCTGTACTTTTTTCAAGTACTCTTCCCGAGCCTCAGCTCTTTCTGATACCTCCCCTTCCTCGTAAGCTGGGAGGGACTCCTGTGTTACGAAGTCGATATTCCATCTCAGCGAAAGCTCCTCTGCTATGTGGGGTGTGAATGGAGCTATCAACCGAACGAGTTTCTCTCCGATACTACTCAATAATTCTGAATTCTCTCCCCCTCTCTTCAAATACCATTCGATTTCAGATGGTATGTCATAGAAAGCAACATTAGCTCCTTTCCTGAGCTTATAATCCTCCATAACCTCATTATATTTCTTGACTAATTGATTAAATCTCGAACGCAGATAGTCATCGATCTTTTTCTCCGCACCATTCACTTTCCTCATCTTTTCGATCAGGTTCCATATTGAATCCAACTTATTCTGATAGTTTAAAGCCTCATCTTCGCTCCACTCCTTATCTACGAAAGGACTGGCCGAATGCGCATAGAATAGACGCAGCGTGTCCACACCGTATTTCTCTGCAGCATCGGGAATCGGTTCTGCCCCACCTTTAGATTTTGATATCTTACCGCCTTCACCCACAAGCCACCAATTGACAAATATCCCTTTAGGGCGATCATTCTCATCCAATAATGCTACGTGATTCATCAAGAAAACGGGGAAGTGAACCGTCATGTGCTCTTTACCTCCTAAATTCAAATCCAAAGGATACCAGTACTCAAAATCTTTCTTTATCTCTTTCAGCTTATCCTCAGATACTCCTGTGCTCTCTGATATCTTTTCAGCTTTGCCTCTCCCTAAATACACAAAATCAAAGAACTCCTCATCCATCTGTTCTGCCTTTAGGTCTCCATCGTTGTAGTGTTTCGCCACGATGTAATAAGCTGGATAGAGGGTCGAATCCGCTATTGCTTCTATTATCCAATCTTCATCAAAGGGAAATTCTGTCCCCATCCAGTTACCCTTTCGGGCGCAGGACCGATCCTGAAACCATCTTATCGTGCTGGGAAGATTATCAGAATAACTTTGGGGATTGATAGTCATCTTTCTCGCATGCTCAACACTTTTCTCGGTCAAATCCTCATCTGAGTACCTTATGAACCATTGATCTGGTATCTTTCCAACAACGACCTTACCACCGCATCGGCAGATAACTTCTTCGGAAAGATCGTAGAAAACATCCGCCTTTCCATCTCTGATAAGGTCCTCTTTTATCCTCTCCTTTGCTTCTTGGACTCTCATACCCGCATAATCTTCACAGTTATCTAACATCTCACCTGTGTGGAAGCCAGCTTTGTATATCTTTTCGGTAGCTTCCTCCAATTTTTCTTCTTCCTCCTGCGATCTTATGCTCATCTCCTCCACAATCTTTTCTGCAGGAAGATCACCCCAATCCTCCGACTCTATAATCTCTATCGGTTCGACATCGGTCAGATCGAGATCATACCTATCTTTCACTTCCTCATCCTCTTTGATTTCCTTCAGTGCCACATAATCGTAGGGCGCATCACTCGGAACGCTGGTGACGATTCCTGTTCCAAAGTCCGGGTCCGGAAAACTCGCGGGCAATATTATTATCTCTCTATCGATCCCTGGAGCACGCACTTTGTCACCTATCATCTCCTCACCCTTGATAATGCCTTTCTTCTCAACGTGGTTCTTCTGATAGGTGAGTTTCTCCATCGCATCCTCGCTCATTATCCACTCCTCACCATCGACTTCTACGATATTATACTCAATGTTCGGGTCCACCCATAGATTTGTCTGTCCGAAGACGGTTTCTGGACGGAGTGTTGCTGCAGTGACATACCTGTCCCCGTATTCGAATTTTAGAAGGGTGAATTCCTGCTTCTCCGCGTTACCTCCTTTTGAAAGGTCGGTCTCGGAAGGATCCACTGCTACTGGACCACATTCGACGCATTCCGTACCGAAATACGGTTTCTGGGTAAGTAGGTCTTTCTCCTTCAGTTTTTTGAACTGCCACGTTATAAATTTTTTATAATCCTCTCTTATAGTATGGGTGAAATAATCGAAATCGATAGAGAAACCAAATTTTTTCCAATACTCCTCTTTATAAACTTCATTGAAGTACTTGACCACTTCTTTCGGATCTTTCATTTTCTCTATATCTTCTTCCGTCGCTCCGTTCTTCTTCATATAGGCTATCTTTTCCTGATCCCCCTCCTGCAACTTTTTCGCTAGGCTTATAGCCTGATTGCCCGTCGGATGTGTTCCAGCTGGAAACAGAACGTTGTAGCCCTTCATCTCCTTGTACCTTGCTAGTATATCAGTATAAGTGTAGCATCTCATGTGCCCAAGATGAAGGAATCCAGAGATACCAGGATAGGCAAAGATGAGGTAGAAAGGTTTTTTATCCTCATCTCTCTCGGTTTTATTCATCTTGTTCTCTTCCCATCTATCGCGCCATTTTTTCTCGATCTCTACGTGGTCGTAGCTATCCATATCCAAGGGAAATATTCTGCTCAATTAAAAACTTTCGAATTAGGATGAAAATCTTGATATCAAGGGAATATCTGTCAGTATTTTTTCTCAGCCAGGATCTAAAGGTGATGTTATTCCTCTGTCTCTTCATGGCTCCTCAATATCTCGAAACCCGCTTTTCCGACCAGCTTCTTATTCTTTTAAACAGAGAAAGAACTCTATGACATCTCAGATCCTACAAAATCAGATTCTATTCTCTCATTATCTTCAGCGCCCATAATGATCAATATATTTCCCAACTCTTTCAACAGCAGGTTGATCTTCTTAAGAAGATTTAATCACTCAAGTTCATCCCTCTAGATTTCTAGTAATCAGAAGAATTTTCATCTCATTGTTCTTGGGTATTTTTTATAGTTTAAAAAGTTTTTAAAAATCCCTTCAAAGAAACTGCTACATCTTATTTTCTAATTCTTTTATTCTGAAAGATGAAAACACCCTTTTACCAGCGTTAAACTTATTTAGTTTATTACTA
>JAGXLF010000033.1 GCA_018334835.1 Thermoplasmatota archaeon
TCCATTCAACAACCAAAAAATACCTATATAGGTCTTCAATATGGGATATGAGTGTAAGATAAGAGTAAGATAAATAGGTGACAAATATGACTGAGGACGAAGAAGAAGGCCGAATTGAATCCAGACTTGAAGGAGAGAACATTTATGCACCTCCAAAGGAATTCGTAGAGCAGGCGAATGTGAACGATCCAGAAATATATGAGTATGCGGAGGAAAACTACGAAGAGTTCTGGGCAGACAAGGCCGAAAGATTAGACTGGTATGAAAAATGGGATGAAGTCCTTAACTGGGACCCGCCCCATGCAGAATGGTTCGTGAATGGAAAACTGAATGTCAGCTATAACTGTATAGATAGGCACGTTGAAAACGGCAAGGGAGACAAGACCGCCATAATATGGGAAGGTGAACCACTAGAGGAAACTAAAGAGTATACGTTCAAAGAACTGCAGGAAGAAGTCTCTAAGTTCGCTAATGCCTTGAAAGACATGGGCGTAGAGAAGGGTGACATAGTAACGTTCTACCTTCCGATGGTACCGGAACTAGCGATAGGTATTTTGGCCTGTTCAAGGATAGGCGCACCTCACAGCGTAGTATTCGGTGGCTTTTCACCATCGGCTCTCAACGAACGGATCAACGACGCCGAAGCTAAAGTTCTGGTAACAGCCGACGGTTATTACAGAAGAGGCGGAGAAATAGAGATGTGGGAGAAGGCCCAAGAAGGTACGGAAGACGCTCCCTCGCTGGAAAAAGTGATCTGTGTAGACAGACTAGGTAGAGATGATGTTGAATTGGACGGTGAAAAGGAAGTTTACTATCACGATATTGTAGAAGATCAGCCAACTAAGTGTGAACCCGAAAAGATGGACGCCGAAGATATGCTCTTCTTGATGTACACTAGTGGAACGACCGGTAAACCAAAAGGTGTAGTGCACACAACTGGAGGATACTTGACCGGTGTCTCTGCTACGCATAATTGGGTATTCGATATCAAAGACGACGATGTTTATTGGTGCACTGCAGACATTGGATGGATCACTGGCCACAGCTACATAGTTTATGGACCTCTAGCCAACGGATGCACGACCCTGATGTATGAAGGTACGCCAGATTATCCGGATAAAGATCGCTTTTGGCAGATAGCAGAAGAACACGAAGTCACTAAATTCTATACCGCACCTACAGCGATAAGGATGTTCATGAAGTGGGGCGAAGAGTACCCCAAAAAACACGACCTTTCCACTCTAAAAGTGTTGGGAAGCGTCGGAGAACCGATAAATCCAAAAGCTTGGAAATGGTATCACGAACATATCGGTGGAGGCGAATGTCCGATAGTAGATACATGGTGGCAGACTGAAACCGGAATGATGATGATCACACCACTTCCGGGCATAACCGATCTCAAACCAGGCAGCGCAACGAAACCCTTCCCGGGCCTAAAAGCCGATGTACTCGACAGTGAAGGTAACAGTGTAGAGACCAACGAAGGGGGCTATCTCGTCGTCAAAAGACCTTGGCCAGCGATGCTTAGAACTCTCTACCAAGAACCAGAAAGATACGTACAAACTTACTGGTCCGAATATGATGAGGAGACTTACTTCGCAGGAGACGGAGCTAGAATAGACGAAGACGGTTACTTCTGGGTCGTCGGTCGATTAGACGATGTACTGAACGTTGCAGGACACAGACTCAGCACTATGGAAATGGAGAGCGCCCTGGTAGATCATGAGGCAGTAGCAGAAGCTGCAGTAGTCGGAAAACCGGATGAGATGAAAGGACAGGTTCCGGTAGGTTACGTTATACTAGAATCTGGTTACGAACCATCCGACGACCTAGCTCAAGAGTTGAGAGCACATGTCGGAGAGATCATAGGACCTATCGGTAAACCCCACTCAGTAAGATTCAGCGACGATCTGCCCAAAACGCGATCAGGTAAGATCATGAGAAGGATACTCAAGAAACTAGAGAAGGGCGAATCCGCAGGAGACACATCGACCCTTAGAAATCCAGAGATCGTCGAAGAACTAAAAGAGAAAGTCGAAGAAGAGTAAAAACAAAACCAAAACCCCTTTCTTTCCAAATATTATTCAAACTTCACATTTGAGAGTGTAAACCATGCCTAGCAAGTTTTCTTCCATTAGTTCTACATCAAAATGATCAGATAATGTTTTTTTGATCTCTCTATCCATATGTGTTCTCCCAAATATCTTAGCGGATATCATCATAGGATAGAAAAGAGGTAGTGCGAATTTATTTTGCGGTTTTCCTGTGTCTAATATTATCATATGACCATCAGGATCTAATATCCGGGCACATTCAGACACGGCCTTCTCAAAATCGGGAATTGTGGTAAGAGTAAACGTTGCTATTATCTTATCGAAATAATCATCGGGAAATACAGAATTTTCGATATCGTCATTCATTACTCTCATCTCTATCTCAGGATGATTCCCAATTTTATTTCGGGCATGGGAGATCATCGCTTCACTTATGTCTGTAGCTACCAATTTGCCGCTCGACATATCATCCACAATCCAGGGCAATATCTGGCCAGTACCCGTACCCACATCTAGAACCTTATCTTCAGGAGAAAGCTCAAGATACCGCACGGCCCTTCTCTTCCAATTCCTCTGAGGTCTAGATATCAGGGGGAACTGGTCTATAAGATCGTAAAAAGGCCTCCAAGAATCGTATCTCTTTGATACTTTTTTTTTCGATTTATCCATCTGATAAGAATCAGGTTAAAGAGTATATAAATAACTTACCTACTGGTTTCAGAAGGGGAACACAAAACCAAAACTAAGATTCTGATATATCACAAAATAAGTCAATATATATCCTAAGATAGCACCAGAATTCAAGAGAGGTAGACCTGCGTGAGGTTTACCTTTCAAAACGAACCTGGTCAAGGCGATCATACCTATCACAGCCCCGGCTATACTTCCGAGTGCTACAAGATTTGGTGCGTAATGCCCTCCAACCATCATCGCTGGTAGGTGAAGAGTTGCCGCGACAGGTAGTATACCCGGGATTATCATATCTCCCAAACCGATGAACATAGCCTCCCGCTCTTTATCCTCGTCCAACTCCTGTTCTATCCCCTCTTTATCAGCGAAAGAATAGTTAGCTTTCTGGGGGACTACCATCATCACAGGGACCTTCATCTTCATGACTCCAGAAGCTAAAGAGACCATATGTTTTGTTTTATAAACAGATATGAAGTCATATACGGCCAGTGCTATAAGTAAAATAAAAACCGGTAGTATGCCCAGACTCATGCCAAATATACCTGCTATACCGGCAGCCATGATTATACCTATCCCGTTTACCACGTACCACTCCGGCTTCTTATAAAGTAGGTAGGTAAGACTTATGGCTAAAAGTATAGAAATGAAAAAAGCCCAATCGAACTGCAGAGCTTCAATTATAGGGTGGCCCACCATGAAAAGCACTGGATAGAATACGTAGAATAGTGTCAAACCCACCACGCCGAGGATAGCATATTGGAGATATTCTCCCTTCCCATATTTGAATACCATCAGCATCCCTGCGGTGAATACCAAAATGACGCCGATATAGATGAGAGGATTTGTAGGATCATCCACATCATCACCGAAAGCTCGATACTCCTGCGGATAGGTGTGAACGATATTCAAAGCTAACATGTGGGTGATCACCAACATGCAGATTATAGCTATAGCGGGAAGATGTTTACGTTTTATCTCGAACATATTTTTCTTACCTAAAAATCTTATTTGTCCACAACCGTTCCAAACGCCAGATTCCCAGTGGTGTTATTTATCCTGACCTTCACTTTATCGCCCTTAGTGGTCCCTGGAACGTAGATAGTGTAACCTCCCTTCTTGGCCATGCCGTCTCCTTCTCTCCCTATGTCTTGGATCATCAGCTCATATATCTCGCCCTCTTCTATCCTTTCAGATTTTGGTGAAGAAGTGGACTTACTTTGTTTTCCCCTTATCGGACCGTGAGCACCACAGGCATCACATTTGATAATATCTACCCTGTCTTCTTTAACAAGTCTAGTATCCGGTCTGCCGCATTCTGGACAGAGAACATATTTCTCCACATAATCTTCTATCTTATTCTTGATCTTACTAGAATTTATCTTACCTTTGAAGACTACCCTTCCGTTCTCTCTCTCACCAGCTGTTCCAAGTTCTCCTAGAAGAAATTTCAAAAATTTTTCAGGAGATCTGTTTATCTGATCAGCAACGTCATTAAAATTCCTGAAGATCGTTGTGTTTCCTTCTTGAAGGATATCTAAATCCGGAATCTCGAACCTGTCGTGTTCTGAGATCTCATCAGGTATTTCATCTCTAGCCGTTTCTAAAAGATTGTCGTAATCGTTGTAAGATTTACTTTTCCCTGTATTATTCGATTCATCGGACATATTTCCTGATAATCGTGTATGGTTTAAAAAGATATTGGTCTCCAATTTTTTAAAAATTTGATATTGTATTTCTACTTAGCTCCTCCATCACCCAGTATTCCATCCTCACCATTCTCAGGTGACCTGACTAATTTGATCCCATATTTTGCGATCCTACCACCCATGCTTCCCATTACCAGCAATAAAACTATTGGTAGAAAGTATAGCATCACACTCACCACATTGTCCAAGGCTCCGCCTCCAGTCTCGACTAAATCCGAAAATTCTTGCACGGTCTCAGGACTTAGAAATATACTTATGGCCAGAATAAATGTTACTAACAGAAGGATGAGCCCTATTATCAAAACGATATATCCGAATATTTGGTTGTAATTTCGGGTGTTATTTCTCATAATTATCACTATATTGAATTATACTATTTACTATTTTTCGTACTAAAAATGAGTCAGATCCTTAATGATTTTTTCAAATTTAAGGGTCTTCATCAAAAAGAAAATATATCTAGACGATGTTCACTTATCTAATTGATTCAGTATACCACTAGAAAATTAACCTGCTTTTTAGGGGGAAAAATAAAAATACTTAAGCATCCTTAGTAATTTACACAATGATCACCTACGGCATATTATTGATAGCAATCGGTTTAATACTTGCGATTATCGAACTCGTTGATCCGGGGATGTTTATAGCACCAAGCCTTCTTATCCTGTTAGGAATTATAGCAATCGCTTTTGGCCCCCAACACATTTTTTCATATTGGACTCTTATAATTGTTGCCATCCTTATTTTTCCTTTATTTTTAGTCTCGAGAAAATATCATGAGTTTAGATCTTCTCCTAATACACCTACAACTACCACGACAAGTTTGAAAGGTCAGGAAGGCTATGTGATAAAAGAAATAATACCCGGCAACATATCAGGAAAAGTCAAACAAGGAAGCGGAAGTAAGATATGGAGCGCTACAGCGGACGAGAAAATAGAAAAAGGAGCAAAAGTTAGAATAATGGGTGTTGATGGAGTACACTTGAAAGTAGAAGAGATAGTGGAATTAGAAGAGCCGTTGGAAGAGTTAGAAGATTATGAGGGGGCAGAGGAGAAAGGGGTCTTTCAAATTTTTAGCAATGTAGCGGATTCTATTTTGGGCCGATAGTCGTACACCAAGTCTTTTTACCTTCAAAAATCGGAAAAGATACAGATAAATCATAAAAGAGCGGATATATTCCCGATATTTAGCCATGATGTCATGAAAAGTTTTTCTAGTAACTCTAGATTTTTAAGCCTTAAGAGAAAAAGCTTACATCTCATATCTTATTTCTTTAGGTAATTTCATGTCGTCACCTTCCTTAGAATATACTTGGAGTATATTATATATGTCTGGTTTGTAATATATGTCTTCTTTAATACCACAGCGATCTTTTAAGAGATTTCCTACACGCATCACATCGCTTTTATCCAGGTAATTTGGAGTATATACTCTTATTATATGTTTTTCAGAGTCTTTTTTCTCTCTGATCCATTCAGTTGTGACTTGGGCTCCCCATATCCTATCTTGCTCGACCAGATTTCTTATGTCGCTCCATACCTCATCCACTTTTTCTGGTAAAATAGGAAACTCCCATTTTCCACTAAGGTATCCGTCATCTACTGCTCTTTTATCGATCTTCTCGACTTTTGGATCATCATAATTTTTCAACTCTCTGTTTTTCATAGATTTTGGATTTGAAACGTCATTTTTTTCTAGATATTCCATCAATCTATTCCTGCTGTCTTCTAATCCGCAAAGTAACCACTCTTTGCCTTTCTCCTTTACTTCGGAAGGATCCGTATTTTCTGGCGACATATTATAAAAGAATATTGTTACTGGACCTAATAAATCTTTCTTTTTAATAGATATTTCATTCTCTGTATCATAGAGATTAGGTCTTTCTTGCTATGTCTGGCAACTGAGATTTATGTTGTTCTTCTGATGAGATCTTATTCTAGATAGAGGTTCTCTGACCTATTTTCATTCGTATCTAGAAAAACCTAACTTGTCGATCGTAATGTCTTCACGCTTGGCTTTCTCTTTTAAAATTTCCTCATACATCTCTTTTTCCTCTTCTAGAGAAACTTGATGTCCTTTTTCCATGAGAGCTATGTAGTTGAACAAAGCACTGTGTTTTCCTATTTTCTCAGCCAATCGATAATATAACTCATATGCATCTTTTTCTGCCTCTATAGCCGATTCTAAGGTTGAGATGAGAGAATTGAGCTTATCGGTATCTATTTTTATAAAATCTCCTTCATGTGGAGGAAATCCTTCACCTTTAGGTATAATATATTCTTTGTCACCGAATTCATGCTCGTGTAGTTTGAGAAGCTTTTGTTTATGATCTAATTCGTCCTTTGCTAGATTTTGGAAGCGGTCTGAGGCTAAACCAGAGAGCTTTTCAGATATTTCCATATAAGCCTCGTGAGCGACTTCTTCTCCTTCTATAGAATAGCCTAGAAGTTCCTTAAAACTTATCTCTTCGACATCATTGCGCATCATTATCACAGGGTAATATGTTTTATACCCCTATTAATTTTTTTCTAATGTCCTAAATTTAAATTTTTCTTATAGAATATTCTCTCTCTTTACCTCAAAAAAACATGTAAAATCGACAATGGAATCAACATATTCTACTTTAGAAGATACTCTGGGAGTAATAAAAATGGGTTTGAGGATCGCTAGAACCTGCCTGTTTTTTTCCTCCTCCTCCTCTATGAGGTTTAGGTTCGGGAAGATCATATTCTTTTAGTGCTTTATTCACCCACTTTTCGTCTTTTGTTATGTCGATTAGTTTTTCTCTTTTGAACTTTTTTCGAAGATCACGTATAACATCTCCAGTAAAAAATTCCTGTGTTTTTCTTGGATTAACCACAGCATATGAGTTTGGAGTTTTAGCAAGGTCTAAAAGTTCATTATTTTTCATCAAACCGTCAACGACCTTTCTAAAGTATTTTCCATGCTTTAGACGCTTTATCACCGTTTTATCTACATATGGAAGCATGTCTTTCAAGAATTTTGATAGGTTTACTCGATTCGTATTTTTATAAGTATCCCACCTATCGCTGTATTCTGATTTGATGAATGCTTCTCTTCCGATTTCGTCTCTTATAGTCTTGGATTTCAAGAAGTATGGACGTAATTGAAGTTTCTTATCTACCTTCTTCACATCTTTTAGAGATTCATATTTTAAGTGATTGAGCTTGAGATAATCAGTATGTTCTTCTGTCCTATGGTTGAAATTCTTTATAAATTTTCTATTGCTATATTTCATAAGGATGGACCGATTTATTTCTATGATTTGAAACTCTTTTAATCCCAAGTCCATACACTATCTCATTATTTTTTTACTACTTAGATGTTACGGTAACATCTCAGAGACCTTACTGCAAGAGATGTCACGGAAGCGAGAAGAACCGCTGGGTACTAGCCTGCTAGATACTCGAATGATTTGTTCGTGATAAGGGGCTAGAGGACTACAGTACCTGCGATTTCTTACCTTGAGATACGATTGATAGAATGATCAAAAGAAAACTCGGACTATATAAAGGCTGTAGGGAGACTGAAAATCAAAAACTCGAGGTCTTAAAATACCATCTCCCCGCTTACGAAAGCTTCAGTTCTTTCGTCTTCGGGTTCATTGAATATCTTTTCTGTCCTATCCCTTTCAATTATCTCACCATCGAAAAGGAAAGCTGTCGACGACGATATTCTCTCCGCCTGAAATAGATTATGAGTGACCATCACTATGGCGGCGTTCTTTTCTTTTAGATACCAATCTACAGCATCTTCCAATACACTAATATTGTATGGGTCAAGATGGGCGGTGAACTCGTCTAGCAATAATATCTCCGGCTCGAAAACCGTGGCTCTAGCGAAGGCCATGCGCTGCAATTCTCCACTCGAGAGCGTACTCGCTTTTCTATCAGCCGTTTCAAGAAGACTCACGTGCTCCAATGCGTCGGATACTTTTTTATCTATCTCCTTCTGGTCTCTAAGGCGTAGTGGATAAGCTACATTGTCCCATACGTTTTTCATCAGAGGATATGGTTTTTGGGAAAGTAATGCCATCCTGCGCCTCGCTTCCAGGTCACAGTCATGTTCAAATCCTAAAGGTTCCTTCATAAAATAGACTTTACCTTTGTCAGGTTCGAGAAGGCCGTTGAGTATCCTTAGGAGAGTAGTCTTCCCTACTCCGCTCGGCCCTATTATGGCTAATAATTCTCCATGAGATACGGAGACGGATAAATCTTCGAGAACACTCTTCCCGTCAAAACCCTTGCAGATACCTTTCGCTCTCATCGCTACTTCATTGTTCACATCTTCACCCCTTTCTCCTGATACCGTTTAAGGATAAAGAAGATGAACAGAGCCACTGAAAGGAGAACGACGCCTAACATCAAAGCGTACTCAAAATTACCACGCCTGGTCTCTAGAACTATTGCGGTCGTAAGTACACGGGTGTGCCACTTTATGTTGCCACCCACTATTATAACGGCACCTACTTCGGCTATAGCTCTGCCAAAACCGATCATTATGGCGGAAATAACGCCTATCCGCGCCTCGTTTAGTACCGTTTTCGCGGTCTGCCATCGATCCGCCCCTAGGGTCATAGCGGTTTCCTTCACATCTTCCGCTACCTGAGAAACTGAAGACATAGTCAAACCGGTCACGATAGGGAAAACAAGTACCATCTGAGCGAGGATCATGGCAGTCGGGGTAAAAAGAAGGTCTAGCGACCCAAGAGGACCTTGACTAGAGATCAATAAATATATTAGAAGACCTGCAACAACGGGTGGAAAGCCATAGAGAGTGTAAGTTACCGTCCTTATCACTTCCCTTCCTCTGAACTTCCGCAGTCCCATTATAGTGCCCAGTGGAACTGCCATCGCCGAGGCTAATAAAGTTGCGGAAACCGAAACGAATATCGAAAGCAGCGTTACATGAAGTAGATCGCCAGTCATGATTACTCCTCGTATGCGTTCGCATCGAATGATTCCTTTCCGTGAACAGTATACTCATCTATCATATTCTGTATATCATCGGACGTTATCCAATCAGCAAAATCCTCGGCAAGCCCTTGATTGACGCCCGAATGCATGGTACCATTCACCGGGATCACACCATACTGGTTAAAAAGATTTGTATCGCCCTGGACATGTATCTTCATGTCATCAAGTTCATCTTCCATTGAAAGATAGGTTGCCTCATCTGTCAATACGTATGCGTCTTCCTCGTCGGCCACTCGAAGCGTATCTCCCATGCCCTGACCGAGGGATTTGTACCAGCTGCTGTGTTTCTCGCTATCTATATCGCCGTAATCGAATCCCGCTTTCTCCCAGAGAGCTTTTTCCTTAGTATGGGTACCTGAATCGTCCCCTCGAGAGCAGAAATTGACGGAACTTTGGTTGTTATAAATCCTCTGGAAAGATTCGTTCGTGTTTTCTAGACCGTTGATACCTGCAGGGTCTTCTTCTGGGCCTACTACGACATACTCATTATACATCACTTCATATCGATATTCCCCATAACCATCCTTTACGAATTCCATCTCCAATTCGGGAGCATGTACTAGAAGAACGTCAGCATCTCCTCTTTTGCCGAGTTCGAGCGCCTGTCCAGTTCCAAGTGCCATCACTTTAACCCGAACATCGAACTCCTTTTCGAAATGCGGGATGATCTCGTCAAGGAGTCCTGAGTCATATGTGCTGGTTGTGGTTGCCAGCAATAGCTCGTCTTCTCTTTCGATGTATCTCCAAGTAATCATCCCGGCAACAAGCAAAACGATGGCAATGATAACAGCTCCTGTCTTTTTCCAGTTGTTTTTAATACCTTTAACCATTATGTTTGGTTAAGCATATAGATTATTTATTTGTTTTGATAGCTAGGAGACAATAGGCTTTATTGCTTAGGGGGAAAACTAGGAAGTTAGTTCCTCTATGGCTAGACCGTTGAATGTCTGACAGAGATCTAATAGCCTTAGTTAACTATCTTTATGTTTCATACTCACTAATCCCATCTCTTCAATTTTATCCAGAAAAACGTGAGAAATATCCCGCTCAGAAGTATACCACCTATAATATCACTCGGGTAATGGATTCCTAACAGAATCCGTGAGAGTGCTACTATAGAGGGGAGCACTAAACTGAACGATAAAAATAGGGGATTATGTTCCTCTTCATAGATCATAAAGTAAAATATGTAAAAACCTAAAAAGAAAGTGAAAGCTGCCATAGTATGGCCGCTAGGATAAGCATAGGTAGTAAAAAAAGGTCCTGTTGATTGCGGCCGGGGTCTTTTCACTATATATTTGATTAGAAAAAAAGAGGGAGCGGTAAATATCATCATAATCAAAAAGTGAAGACTCAAAGATTTCTCCTTTATCTTGTAAAAGAAAGATATAACTACAACGGTAGCAGGCATCAGAAAATGATAATTACCCATATAACTGATATATACCATAGTTTGATAAAGATATCCTGTAACTCTTCTCGATAATCCCGATATGATCTTTTTGTCGAGTGTCTGAGTGTAACCCATAACTACCAGAATAGTGAGTAATAAAAAGGAGACTATGAATGCGATCAAAATGATCCCTTCTTTCCTCTCGGCCTTCATAATCAACGCAATGTTATTCCAAAGATTAATCATTTTTCATTTTTAAAATGTGTTTGTCCTAATCCTAAAATCTGAATGAAAAAATCAGGTTGAACTATTCCGGAAAAGATAAAATGCATGAGACATACTACAAAATTATGCAGATCGATATTCCATACGCCGGAGAAAAGGTAACTGTTGAGATAGAGGATGAAAGAGTCAATAAGATCCTTTATCCAAACGAGGTAAAAAAGAAAGATGAAGAGGAAGTCGTAGTCAACGCACTTAAAGATCCAATCGACAAACCCCAATTTTCCGAGTTCATCACCGATGGTACTCTTTTCATCGTCAACGACGCCACTAGACCTACTCCTACATCGCGTGTACTAGCGCTGATGGAAAAAGAGCTGGAGGAATACGATGTTGAATTTATCGTGGCTACGGGTTCTCATAGAGAGCCAACTGAAGAGGAGTTCGAGTGGATATTTGGAGATATATACGAAAAAAGGAAGAAGAACATCCATTTTCATGATGCGAAGAACGACGAGATGGTAAACCTCGGCACAACAGAAAGAGGCACGGATGTAAAATTCAACAAGATGGTATCCGAAGCTGAGAACGTAGTGGCGATAAATACCGTAGAACCTCATTACTTTGCTGGTTTTACTGGTGGTAGAAAGTCTTTTTTGCCCGGCGTCGCTTCCTATGAGACTATAACACAGAACCACGAATTTGCTCTTGAAGAGGAAGCTAGAACACTTAGATTGGAAGGCAATCCGGTCCACGAGGATATGATGGACGCTTTTAGCAAATTCACTAGCGATGTTTTTGCATTGAACATGACTTTGGACAGAGACGGAGATATTCACAACGCAACAGCTGGCGACATGGAAAAATCATTTCTCAGCGAGGTAGAAGTCGCTAAACGATTGTTTGGCGTGTCGATAAAGCAAAGGTCAGAAATAGTTGTTACTGCGGCACATCCGATCGATGTCAACCTGTATCAGAGTCACAAGGCACTAGAGAATGGTAAGCTCGCTCTAGCGGAAGGAGGCATAATCATACTAGTTTCCCAGTGTCCTGAGGGCATAGGACCAAGGAATTTTTACGAACTCATGGCGTCAATGGATGATCCTGAAGAGGTATTAAACAAGATTGAGGACGAATACAAGCTAGGTTATCATAAAGCAGCAAAGATCGTCGAATTGTGTGAAGACTCTTCCATCTGGTGTGTTTCGGAATTAGACGAAAATAAAACGGAAAAAGCATTCATACAATCTAAAGAAGATATCCAAACAGCGCTGGATGAAGCCCTATCAACTACAAATGGCAAAGCTACCTTTTTGATAGAAGGTGGCATGGTAGTCCCGATGATAGAAAGTGAATAAAAGATATCAAAGGATAGAAGAAAAAAGGTTTTTTGAGCCCATTTCAATAAGGCAAGCTGTCGTGTTCTTCTAGATACTCTTCTTCGGCTCTTTCTCTCAGTTCTGTTCTCCTTATCTTGCCGCTGATCGTCTTCGGAAGTTCATCGAGAAATTCTATCTCTCTTGGATATTTGTAAGGTGCGGTAACTTCTTTAACGTGGTCCTGTAGTTCCTTCACCAATTCTTCGCTGGGTTCATATTCATCGTTCAATATTATGTAGGCCTTGACTATTTTACCCCTGACTTCGTGCGGTGCGCCTATCACTGCAGGTTCCTGTACTGCGGGATGTTCCTGAAGAGCACTCTCGACCTCGAAAGGTCCTATCCTATAACCAGAAGCTTTTATCACGTCGTCAGCTCGACCGACGAACCAGAAGTATCCGTCCTTGTCCTTGTATGCCCTATCTCCAGTATAATACCACTCGCCGGAGAACACGCTAGCGGTCTTATCTTCGTCTTTCCAATATTCTTTGAACAATCCGGGTGGTCTTTCAGGCTCCACTTTCAAAGCGATATGGCCTTCTTCTCCTGTCGGTACTTTCTTACCATTATCGTCGATGATATCGACTTCATGTCCAGGAGTTGGTTTGCCCATAGAACCAGGTTTGACTTCCATAGTAGGATAATTTGCCACCAGCGCCACGGATTCAGTTTGGCCGTAATAATCGTATATTCTCAATCCAGTGTAATCTTCCCACTTATCTATCACGTCAGGATTCAATGGTTCTCCAGCACTTAAGCAGTGTCGGAGTGAACTGAGATCGTAACTCTCTACGTCCTCGTTTATCATCATCTTATATATCGTAGGAGGTACGCAGAATGTGGTGACATCGTAATCCTGAAGTATCTTGAGAGCTTTATTCGGATCAAATTTTCCGGTGATGTTTTGCTGTACAACTGTCGCTCCCACGATCCACTGTCCGAATAGCTTACCCCAAACGGCTTTAGCCCAACCGTTGTCGGCTATAGTCCAGTTTATGTGGTTTTTTCTCAAGTCCTGAACATATTTCGCAGTCACCTCGTGGCCCAAAGGATAGGAGTGCGGATGCAATACCATCTTAGGTTGTCCAGTGGTTCCAGAAGTGAAGTAGATGAGCATAGGATCATCGCTTTTCGTCGCCTCTAACTCGTCCCTGCTGAGCTCAGGAGAAGAACCTTCTAACAGTTCCTCAAAATCTTTCCATCCTTCTTTGTCCTCTTCAGCCTTCACTAATATGTAATTTTTGAGCGAGGAAAGTTCCTCTTCATCTCTCACTTTCTCGACCTTCTCGTGATTGGACCAATCAGTCACTATAGTGCTAGCCTCAGCCCTGTTGACTCTGTACTTGATATCTTCCGAGACAGCAAGATTAGGGGTAGGGATAGGAATCACTCCCAGCTTTATCATTCCTAGAACTGCGACATACCACTCCGGTATCCTGTGGATTAGGACCATGGCTCTATCTCCCTTTTCCATCCCCATGTCCTTCAGAGTATTAGCGAATTTATTAGAAAGATCTTTTAGCTCTTTAAAAGTGTGCCTTTGTGCGTTCTCACCAGAATTATCTATCGATATCAACGCATCTTTGTTAGGCATCTCCTCCGCTCTCTGGTCGACTTCGTCGAAAGCGAAATTGTAGAACTCTGGGATGTTCCACTCGAATTCCTCTCTCACTTTTTCATAGTCATACACGTTGTGTTCTTCGGCCATATCAATCATTTTGAGTGATATAAATGTCACATAAATAGTTTATCCTCAGGTACAGGAAGTTGCTGTGAGTTGAGGGCATATCAAGGTAAATAC
>JAGXLF010000034.1 GCA_018334835.1 Thermoplasmatota archaeon
GTAAGATGTCTTGGAGTCCGAGACTTCTCAGCTCTAAAACTCGGCGCGACGGTATAAATATCGCCCATGCCGAAAATACCTGCTTCTGCGTAAAGCTGCCAGCTCTGGGTTAGGAAAACTTGATCATCGAAATATTCTACGGGGAATAAAGTAGATCCTCCTTCACATGCCAACGGAGTCAAAATAGGTGATTGAAATTCTTCATATCCGTTCTCTCTAAAAAATTCATGGATCGAGGCGAAAACTGTAGATCTTACATTCAGTATATCTCTCATTTTAGTCGATCGGAGCCAGAGGTGTCTGTTGTCTAAAAGATGTTCCACGCTCTGGTCTTCATGGATAGGGAAGTCTTTAGAGGCGTGCACTATTTCTGCATCGGTAACCGCTATCTCGTAACCTCCTGGGGCTCTTTCGTCTTCTTTAACTTTACCTTTAACTTTCAGAGACGATTCAACCAACAGGTCCTTTATCTGCTCAAATTTTTCTTCATCTAATTTGTCTTTAGCAAATGTAGCCTGAACCACACCGCTGGGATCTCTAATATTGAGGAAAGCCATATTACCTATATCTCTCGTTCTATGCACCCAACCACGGATTTTCACATCCTCTCCTGTGCGTTCTCCTTTCAGTATTTCTTCTATCTGGATAAAACCTTCCTTTCCTAGCCCGTCATTCTCTGATTTCTTTCCTTTTGGACCCATATTTTCACTTGAATATTTTGAGAGTGGTTTTAAGATAAAAGACTTTTGGATTTATCCATGAGGGAGTAATAGTCCTTCCTTATGATGAAAATGTAAAAAATTATATACACTCTGCTTACTTCTCAAAAAAAGAGAGAGGTCAAAGAAAAAGTATGATTCCAGCTCAGACTGCTTTCTTATTGACCACATTAGCAGGGCTTTCAGCAGGCATCGGAGGACTCACCGTATTCTTCATCAAAAAACCGAAGTTATCCTACCTTTCTCCCCTGCTAGGTTTCGCCGCCGGAGTCATGATCTATATATCTTTCGCTGAATTGCTGTTAGAAGCTATCGATGGGGTCGGTTTTCTCTCTGCAAATATGGCTTTTTTCGTGGGAATTTTGTTCATGTTCGGGCTGGATAAGCTCGTACCTCACGCTCATATAGACACTGAGCCGGACGAGTTTCATAAAAAATTGTCTAAAGATGAGAAGACAGAAGCGAGGTTGAAGAAAGCGGGTGTTATGACCGCATTAGGTATAGCGCTACACAACTTCCCTGAAGGGATGGCAGTCTTCACAGTTTCATTGGTGGATGTTTCGGTTGGAGTCTCCGTAGCTATGGCTATCGCAGCTCACAATATCCCCGAAGGCATTGCAGTCGCTGTCCCCATCTTCTATTCTTCAGGGTCTAGGGCTAAAGGTTTTGGGTACTCCCTTCTTTCAGGTGTAGCTGAGCCGGTAGGTGCAGCTATAGGCTTCTTGATACTCTATCCATTCTTGACTGAATCTGTACTCAGCGCTACGCTTGGCTTTGTCGGCGGTATAATGGTCTTCATCAGTTTCGACGAGCTTCTGCCCATCTCTAGAGAATATGGAGATGAACATCTATCCAATCTCGGTCTGTTCTTAGGTATGTTCATTATGATGATAACACTAGTATTCGTTTAAAAAATCGAAGGAAAGAGGGGATTGACCCTCTTTAAGAAGTTTCATTCAAGGAATTTTGAGACGAATGGAGACGTATCTCCTCTACGCAGGTAATGCCCTGAAGGACCTTCTCCCAAGAATTCAGAGAACCACGATTCATGCTGGATCTCTTCGTGCAGTATCGATTTAGCTAGGTCATAAGTTCGGTGGTCCTTTCCGGCGGTCATATTACAGATGTTTGTATACTGCCTCACGGCACATCTCTCGGCTTCCACCAAAACTTCCAAGATACCCTCCACGTCGGAAGCATCCTCGGGAAGATAAGCAGGTGGGCATCCAGATATGTCATGGAAATCCGTCATATCTCTAGGTAGTTCTCCACCGAGTTCGTAGATCCTCGGCATCAAGGCTTCGAAATGATTGCGATCTTCTATCCTTGCTGTTTCAGCTATTTCTTTTATACCTTCTCCATCGAGTCCTATCAGGTTCGCTCGTAGGATCGTGTAGTAATAGAACGTAGTCAATTCCGCTGCCGCATTTTTCACTAAAAGATCGACCAATTCGTCTACATCTACTCCTGCATCTTCTACCATCTGTCTTGTTACTTCTGCCATATTTTATATACCTCCCTTTTCAGGTATAATGATGTTATGTAAGTGACTGTACTTATATTTTTGGTTAACCTCATCTCATACAATCTTTAAGAAATAATTCTATCGTATTACTTTTCTCAAATCTACTCCTAAGGCCGTTAGATTTATAAACTTTTGAGAAGTTAAAAATCACATGAGAATGTACGTCGAGCTTTACTTCAGTAGCGAAGGAACAAATCCTTTAGAAATATTAGACAAGATGAAAGATTTAGGGTTCGATCCGGTAGTAGGGGAATATGATTTTGCTAAAGATTATGAGACACCAGAGGAATATGAAGAAATATTAAATGATCTTACCCAAGTCCTTGAAGGTACTGATACGAGGTATCGTTTGACAACTCGAAAAAAATAGGAAATCTTGAATCTTCTATTTTCTTGAAATTGACCGGTGAATATTAATTCATCCCCGGTTATAACCTCAATTGTATGGACTGCTTGAAAGTCCCTAAATGTGAAGGAGAAAAGATCAGGAAAGAGCTTTTGAAAAGAGAGCTCTTAGATCAAGATGGAAAAATAGACTCAGAAGATGATCATCTCTTCTTACCGCTTAAGAAAGATGTAGAATTTAAACTAGACGAATTCGATTATGAGATAGTGGATAGAGAGATAGAAAAGAGGGAGAATAAAGAAAGAGATTACAAGGAGTTAGTGGACGTTCCAGTCAAGATGGAAAAATACCTACCTTCTAGTTATGATATCATAGGAGATATAGCCCTAGTCAAAATACCGGAGGAAATAAAAGAGTACAGAGATCAAATAGGAGAGTCTATACTCGAAACTCACAAAAATCTGAAAACAGTACTCGAAGATAAAGGCGTCCATGATCAGTTCAGAACAAGAACTATAGAGTATATCGCCGGAGAGAAAAAAACAGAGACCATATATAAAGAACATGGGGTCGAACTCGAAGTGGATGTGGAAAGTGTTTATTTCTCGCCTCGTTTAGCCACGGAAAGATATCGGATCGTAGAAAAGACCGAAAAGGACGAGGTAGTGTTGGACATGTTTGCAGGAGTCGGACCCTACACTGTTCTCATCGGTAAAAATGTAGATGTAGATCACATCTACAGCATCGATCTGAACCCGGATGCGGTCGATTATCTGAAAAAGAATGTGAGGAGAAATAACCTCGAAGACCTAGTTACCATCTACGAAGGCGACGCTGGAGAAATCGCCCCTAGGTTGACCTGCGATCGAATAATAATGAATCTACCGCACTCCTCTAAGAATTTTGTGAAAGCAGCTCTCTCAGGTTTGAATAAAGATGGAGTCCTTCACTATTATGAGATTATCGAAGAAGCTGAGATCGAGAATTCACTAGAAAGTTTACTAGACATTATCGATAAACTGGGCTATAAAGCCGAACTTTTAGAAAAGAGGTTGGTACGGACATATTCTTCCACCAAAGTACACATGGCTTATGATATTCTAGTCGAAAAAAAGTGAACCGATCGTTCTAATCTTTGTATCCGAACCGGTTTATCGTGCCGCATTTTAGGCATTTAGTGATCAAGGAACCCTCCTTTATCCTGATCTTACATGTCTTACCAGGGTGAAGATAAGAGTAACAGTTTCTACAAACCCTTCTTTTGTATTTTGAATCTAATGTTACGTTATGTCTCATACCTATCTTCCTAGCGAGTTCTACATATCGGTCGGATCTTTTTAATTCATCTTCTAGAGCAGCTTCTTTAGCTTCTTCGAATAATTTCTTGATTCTCTTCTTGGCTATATTTTTGTTTTTTTTCCGACCCATCTGCTAATCATCTCCAATCTTCGTCTAACAATTCTAAAAAATCATCTATTATATCCTCGTGATCGAATGCGAGTTCAGGTAAGTGCTCAATATCGAAATATCGAGCCTTTTCTGCATCACTTCCTCCTTCTGGAGATCCACCTGTTATATCTAGTGAAAATACAGTAGAGATCATATGTCCTCTAGGATCTCTATCAGGGGCCGAATAAACGCCTATCAACCTTTTTATCTTAGTCTTCAAACCCGTTTCTTCTTCTACTTCCCTTATCACGGCTTTTTCGACAGGTTCGTTATATTCCACAAAACCTCCAGGTAAAGCATAATCTCCTTTAAAAGGAGAGTTCTTTCTCTTGATCAGTAGTAATTTATCGTTTTGTTTGACTATACCATCAACAGTAGGAGATGGATTTCGATATACATCTCCTTTGTGCTCCTTTTTGAGTTCCTGGTAATCAGAAAGTAATTTTTTACCAGTCGGAGTCAAAGTCGACCCTCTATTTTTATCTCCTCCTCTCTGGCTTTTGACCACCTCTTTTCCTACCACTTCTTCGATCTTTTTTACTTTACCCCAAGCATGCCTATAAGACATATTCATCTCTTCAGCAGCTTCGGATATTGTCCCTTTTTTATCGATCCACTCAAGGAGTTCTTCCCTACCTTCACCGAGGACAAATTTTCCGTCCTTTTTCAGCATACATTTGCACTCTAACTTATACATATTCTAGATTCATATTTAGGAAGGAGGTAATTAACGTTATGAGTGGTATACTGAAAGATAATTGAATGCGGCAGGAATCAAAGATTCGTAGGAATTAGAAATTACTTCTCTCGCCAACTTTTACAGGTTGGCGATTCCTTCTTTTCAATGATTTTCTTCACTTCGTTCAGAAAGATAACTGAATGCAGTAGGAATCGAATATTCCTTTTTTTATTTCATCAAAGATAAAACAATGCGAGGGAAGGGAACCTCACGCCAATTTGTATACAAGATTTTACTACCATCTGAGAATCATTGTCACCTCAAACATCAATTTTAAGACATACGCAAGCGGTATAGAGAAGTCCTGTTCATCCTATAATCCATAGACGCTTCGTTTAAGTCTTGTCAACTCCGATATACACGGCTGAGCCTACTTCACCATTGGTTCGTAATCCTTCGAAAGTAGAGATTTCTAAAAGATTTTTCATACTTCGCTTTTTCTCTCGTAAATTAGAAATGGGAAACTAAATAGAATGTTTAAGTCCGCCTCTATATAATGATGTAGAGAGGTGTAATGAAACATGTTATTCATTAACCGTTACGGATAAAGGGGCTTCTAATGGGCCATATTACCATCGAAAACCAATCTAGTTTAACCGATTTCTCAATGTAGAAATGGACTAACAGATTAGCCCGCCCCGAACTAAGTGACTATGTGCAGGACTTTATCCTTGCATCCTCAAGCGAGTTCTGCGGATGGCTACACCTTTCGAGGAATTTCTATGTAAATTTCTCTGTATCTACATGAATATCATATATTCATTCAATCCTCGGAAAATTTGGAATTTCACGAAAGGACCACAGGAAAGCAAGTTTTCCTGTTAGGTTCAGCCGTGGGTGGGCGAGTTATTTTGACTATAGACTAGATCTTAAAAACATAATTACCCCCTTCATAACAGACTTCGATTTCATCTTCTTCAATCTTCAGGCTATCGGCACGGTCGGTGTGGAAGCTATGTAGCGGCATAGAGCCCTTAACAGATCCGTTCTTATTGACCTCAAATTTTTTTAATCCTTTTTCTATTACTATGGAATTATAGTCTTTGTTGATTTGAACATCGGTCTTTTTTTCTTTCAATACTCTTAAAATTTCGTCTAAATCGGAAACGGGTATACGGGTTTTTGAGTCTGTTTCCATCCAAAATTCCCTCTAATAGATAATCTATTCTCGATGATAAAAATGTTTTGTTTCAATATAATAAATCAAGATTTAGAAGAGGGAAGTCAAGCTAAAGCTTTTTTTCTTTTTGTATATACGTGTATGCCCCCCATCGATTAAAAGGAACAAAGAAAAGCACCTCTAGAGTGCAAAACGTTTGTTTCCTATCCGGTGTCGATTTGTTTTCTATTGTATTTTTCGTTTTTGGAACGCATATATTTTTAAGAAAATCTAGGTTAAAAGAGAAACAAAAGGAGACTTTGCCTAAACTTAAAAGTAGGTGAAGTGAATGTATAGAGTGCAATCATGAGGTAAAAAAAGTTCTAATTACTGCGAAAACTGCGGAAAGAAAGTGAGTTGATTATGTGGGTAAGAAATATTCAAAAAAAGAAGTTCGTTCCAAGTGGAACGATATAACTGAGGAACCAAACTTGATATATCGTAATGGAGAAAAAATATTCAATTATTCTGGTTTTGTTAAGGGCCATCCAGCTCTACGTTATTTTGAATATATATCTAAAATAATGCTTGAGGATTTTGATGTATTAAAGAGAATTGGAGAGACACCTGGAAATCTACGAAAAGATAAATCATTTGATATGGACCACGAGGGGACTTTGGATATTTCGGGCAAAGACGAGGATCTAAAAATTACTGAAAGACGCCTTGCGGTGGCTTTGTACAATTCTAGTCACCATTTTCGATTCGGAAAAATATTCGATTATGAGACGCCTTTAAAAGAAAAGGAAGCATCCGGGATAGGAGAGATAGATTTACTTTCAAAAAGGAATGAAGAGGTAGGAATCATAGAATTGAAAATAGGGAAATCACAAAAAGGTGAAACACTCTTTCGTGCCTTAATGGAAGCATATACCTTCACGAAATTGATTAATAAAAGGAAGGAAAAATTCATAAAAGATTTTGGTCTCAAAAATGAAATCAGCTTTAGACCTATTGTCTTGACATTAACTGACTCATTTTGCGCTGAAAATATGCATATGCTAGTAAATGGCAACGCACCTAATCTTAAAGATTTAATTATTAAGATGAATGCACATTTAGCAAAGATAGAAATACTTCCTTTTGAGTTCTATGCTTTCGATTCAGAAAATCCTGCTCTAAAGCAAGATGAACAAGGTAAGATTATTTTTGAGAATTCAAAATTTCTAGAAGTCAGGGTTATGGAGTATGACTATCGCTAAAATAATTTATCATGTTGATTTAACGCCAGTTATTTTTCACTCAACCGTTCCAATAGTTCCAATGCAAGAAGTCTATTAGGGGGACTGTTATTGTTTCAACAATCTGCCGTGTGTGTAGGATACTATATTGTATATCCTCGCCAGAAGATTGTCCTGAAAGCGTAACTTCAGCTTGCTCCCGGATTCTCTAGCTTCATAACCCTGCTGATAGCCCTTGCGGAAAGACTCGTTGTAGATCTTCACCAACAGCCTATCGTCTATCTGCTCAAGATCCTAATTAGCTATAAAGTTGTATACAAATTCTCTTCCTACTTTCTCCTTTCTCTAACCATCCAGAAAAATTAAAGTATGCGAGGGAAGGGATTCGAACCCTCGGACCCCTACGGGACAGCGCCCTCAACGCTGCGCCGTTGGCCTAGCTTGGCTACCCTCGCAGAAATGAGAGGATACGAATTTCGAGAGCTTTCTAGAGTATTTGCCTCCGATCGCTACTTGCAGCATGGAGCGATTATTAGATATCAGCGATATGTCTGAGCGAAACAGAGAACTAACTCAGATATTTAAATTCTATTGATTAAAACGTAGATTTTACTTAACTAAATCTCCTCTATGAGATCGGTCATCTTCGTAAATTTTTCATCTAGTACTTCTAACCCTTTCTTCAAAGCCTGCTCTGTAGTCAGCGAACCATCGGTCTCAAAGGTCAATATGAACTTATCATCTTGTCCCTCTACTTTGATAGCATCTTTACCGCAAGCCTCCTCACATGCGGAACAAAGCTTACATTCTTCTACATCCGTAACGATCAATTCGTCGTCTTCCATCTTCAAGATATCGACGGGACACACTTCGATACATTCTTCACATTCATCACATCTTTCGGAGTCGATCTCTATTTTTGGATAATATTTGTAGGCGACCCCGCTGGTAGGCTGCCATTTTGCATGTTCTTTAGCGGTCCCTAGTTCGGCTGTTGCATACATGAGTAATGCTTGGTCCTCATTGAGTTTTACTATAGGGATAAGATCATCGACAGGTCTGAGTTCGTTTTCCCCTACAGGTGTGAGATCACCTGAATAAACGGTGCAGGGACCCTTTTTGTTTAAACTGTAGATAACGGTACAGTTAGGACAACCATCACCGCCACATTCTTCACATTCAGATCGATAATCAAAAAGTTCTAGATCAGTTGGGATCGGTAACATACCTAACCTATGAGCTATGATCTCGTCGAACAGAGGAGCCGCGCTTTCGTATTCTTTATCATCCGACTCGTCCCCGATAGTACCTAGATGAAATTCGACATCTTCTATAGCGAGTTTCGGTATGTCCGCTATAAGGACTCTTCTAAGTGCATTTGCCATCGGTGGGTTAGTCTCAGAAAGCAGTAGTTCGGCTTTTCTTTCCTTTAGTTTTTTGATTTCTATATCCATCTTTGACCCTTTTTATCTCTACACACGTCTGCCCCGACGTCCACCTTTAGCTTTTGTGGAGTCATGAGGTATCGGTGTTACGTCTTCTATTGTGCCTATCTTCATCCCAGATCTTGCAAAAGCTCTGATAGCAGCCTGTGAACCTGGTCCAGGTGACCTAGATTTACTTCCACCAGGAGCTCTTATCTTTACATGTAACTTTGTGATCCCTTTATCTTTTGCTTCTTTTACCGCTTCTTCTGCAGCCTCCATGGCTGCATAGGGTGATGACTGATCTTTATCCTGTCTAACGACCATACCTCCAGAATATTTTGAAAGCGTCTCAGCGCCGGTCACGTCTGTTATCGTTATTATCACATTGTTGTAGGATGCATATACGTGAGCTATACCCCATTTTCCCATATCTTATCAACTCCTATTATATCCTCCTTGACTCTGTTGCTCGTTTTCTATCATCTTAGGTATCCTCGTTGGCGTTATCTCTTCTTCAGGTCGTTCCGGATGAAGTTCATCCGATAATGGAGAATTAGAATAATACTCAATCGTTGATTCTTCTTCCTTGTTTACGATATAGCTGGGAACAGTTATCCTCCTTCCATTTATAGCTATGTGCCCGTGAATTATGAACTGTCTAGCCTGCTTTGGAGAGTGAGCTAGTCCCTTGTGATAAACGAGAGTTTGGAGTCTTCTGTTGAGGATATTTTCCACGTTCAGGTTCAAAACATCATTTAGAGTGTGATCCTGTCCCTTCAGGTATCCTTTATCCCTCAGCTTCTCTAAAAGAGCATCCATCTCTTCTCTAGCCTGTTTTTCCCCATATCTGAGCCGAGCCTGGAGATTCCTAGCCTGCGCCCTGATGTTTTTAAGAATAGATCGTACTTTCCAGAACTCCTTTTTATTTTTTAAGGCATAATGCCTGATATAATCGTTTTCCTCTTTTATCCGTTCTTCCTGCCATGGATGGGATGGTTTTTCGAACTTTTTTCTACTATATTTTGGATCTCCCATGTTTTTTTACCCCTTGATCAATCTTCTTCTTCACTGGCAGCTTGGGCCCTAGCAACTTTCTTTTCGACTCCAAGCTCCATTCCAGTTCGTCCATTGGATTTGGTCCTCTGCCCTCGGACTTTTTGTCCTCTTTCATGTCTGATACCTTTGTAAGAACTTATCTTCTGCATCCTGTTGATATCCTCTCTATGAACAGTATCTAGTTCGTTCTTTAGGACGTGGTCGTCTTCTCCTGTAACTGGGTCTCTTTCTCTATTTACTGCCCATGAGGGGGCTTCATCTGTAAAGTTAACTAGAGATTCTCGGACCTGGTTTATTTTTTCGTCCTCTAAATACCCGATCTTAGCATTAGGATCGACATCTGTATAATTTACCACCATCTCTGCTACTCTAGTCCCTACTCCTTTTATGTCTCTCAGAGCATAGACTAATGGCTTATCTCCGTCTAGATCGGTGTTCATCAACCGAACGATGTATTGGAAATCATCATCTTCTTCATTTTCTTCTTCAGGCAAAGTATTTCCTCCATTGTATGCGTCACTAAAGTGTATTTCGATATTGCGCTTTGGCTTAAGAATCCAGGTAGTATAAAAGCGTTGTGCTTTTGATGATTAACGGTTCATCCTTTTTTACCCTTGAAATTTTTCCCTATCACATACATCTCTGAGCTAGATTCTCTTGAAGCATGGGGTGAATGGCCGTAAACGGCGTGAAAAGCTTCTTTCACCCTGTCTAGATAATCCTTAAAATCTTCACCTTGAAAGACCTTGACAACGAACTTTCCACCTTCAGACAAATTAGCGTAGCAGAACTTGAGAGCCTGTTGAGCCAAATAGATAGATCTAGCGTGATCCATAGAATAGTTACCAGTTATGTTGGGAGACATGTCGGATATCACTACATCAACGTCCCCCGCTATTATCGATATCCTCCTCAAAAAGCTTTTATCTGTCATGTCTCCCTGCTGGAAGGATACTCCATCTATCTCTCTGATCCTTTTCTTATCTACGGCGAGTACATTACCTTCACCCACCTTTTCAACAGCATACTCACTCCAGCTTCCAGGGGCAGCACCCAAATCGACCACAACGTTCCCTTCTTTGAAGATATTGAATTTTTCATCAATCTGTTTAAGCTTGTATATGGCTCTAGATCGATATCCTTCTTCCTGAGCCTTGTGATAGTAACCGTCTTTTCTTTTGTAAGCTGCCATTATGATATTAAGATTAAACTAGGGGTGTACTTAACTTTTCTGAACATTTCGAGCAAAAAGCTTTCTTAAGAACAGAAAATTTTTAATCACAAGAGTAGAATTTAACATTATATGTCATCCCAAAACGCTTTCGATAGGATCACCAAGGTGATAGATAAAGTCCGTGAACCTGGAGAGAAACCCGAGAGTGATCTATATTCGATGGACAAGTTCGTTTGTGACCTCTGCCAGGGCGTTAGAGAAAGAGAGGGGATCACTCAATGCGGATTTTGTGGTAGATGGGTGTGCAAGGGAGAAAATTCCTGTTGGGATGATGAACTCAAATGTTGTGAAAGCTGTAGCGGCCTTATCATTTTGGCCAAAAGTGGCGATCTTCTAGAAGAAGAGATAGATGAAAATGAGGTAGAGAAAGATGAGTGAGGTAGAAAAAACGATGCGAGAGTTAGAATGGAAAAAAAGATTGCAAGATATCAGATTTGATGAGGAAATTGAAGATAGTAATAGTCATACATCTAATATTTTGGTAGCCTTTTTGATCGGCTTTCTTTTCGGTTTGATCCTTGCTGGTATATTGCTACCCTATATTACTGGTGTTGTCTGATGGTGGTATAGATGAAGATACTTCTGATACACTCCGATTATTTAAGGTATGAAGTTAAAAAAGACACCCCTGTGGCGGAAGAGATAGAAGAGGAGATGAAAGAAGGAGAAATGGAAGAGTGTCTTTCAGTTTTCACAGCTGTAGAAGAAAAGGACGAAGGTAAAGTAGATAAGGTGGTAGAACTGGGTATAGAGGAGATCACAGATACCGCAGAAAAATTAGATGTTGCAAAAATAATGATCTATCCATATGCACATCTCAGTTCGGACCTAGGTGATCCGGATACCGCCGTAGAGGTACTCGAAGGACTAGAGGAGGGTCTCATCGAAGATTACGAAGTACACAGGTCTCCCTTCGGCTGGTACAAGGCTTTCCAGCTCAGCTGTAAGGGACATCCTCTCTCAGAACTTTCAAAGGAAATCATAGTCGAGGAAGAAGAAAAAGAAGTCATCTCAAAGGCCTTGAAAGCCGAAGAGACCTTAGAGTCTACTTGGGGTGTTCTAGAAGAAGATGGGACTTTTCATGAACTCGATATCGAAGGTGACGAAGTCACCGGTTATGATTTTAAGGGGAAAGAAAAATTGAAGGATTTCGCCATATATGAAGCGGGGAAAAAAGAAAAGGGGGGTATCGAATCTGCGCATATAGATCTGATGAGAAAACATGAGATGGTTGACTATGAACCTGGCTCGGATCCTGGAAATCTCAGATATTATCCAAAAGGAAGGATGGTCAAAGGCCTACTCGAAAACTTCGTAAGTCAGAAAACAAGGGAGTATGGAGCCATGGAGATAGAATCACCGGTGATGTATGATATGGATCATCCCACCTTGAAAAAATATTTAGATCGTTTTCCAGAAAGACAGTATCAGATAGAAACGCCTGACAAAGATGTATTTTTGAGGTTCGCTGCCTGTTTCGGCCAATTTTTGATGGGGCATGATATGACAATCTCATACCGACAGCTCCCGATCAGACTGTATGAGTTAACTAGGTACTCGTTCCGGATGGAGCAGAGAGGAGAACTTTCAGGTCTACGAAGATTGAGAGCCTTCACCATGCCGGATAGCCATGCACTTTGTCAGGATATAGACCAATCAAAAGATGAGATGATGACGAGGATGGATCTAGCCACACGTGTTCTAAATGACGTCGGTATAAACGTGCCGCATGGTTTAGAATTGGGGATCAGATGTACGAAAGATTTCTTTGAAGAGAACAAGGATCATCTAGTGGAGACCGTCAAGAACTACGGAAAACCAGCGTTGGTCGAGATATGGGACGAACGATTCTTTTATTATGTATTCAAATATGAATTCAATTACATCGACCGATCCGGTAGGGCTAGTGCATTGGTAACTGACCAGTTAGACGTTGAAAATGCTGAAAGATATGGGATCACCTACGTTGATGAAGATGGAAACGAGAAACATCCATACCTCCTTCATCTTTCGCCGAGCGGCGCTATAGAAAGGGTGATGTTCACCCTGCTCGAGAACGCCGCCCTGCAGGAAGAAAAAGGAGAAAAGCCTGAATTTCCTTACTGGCTCGCTCCGACCCAGCTCAGGTTCGTTCCGATATCTGATGACCAATTGGATTATGTGGGGGAGCTAGCTGAAGAATTCGAGGATGTCGAAGTTAGGGTAGATATTGACGATACCGACAGGACCGTTGGAAAAAAAATTAGAGCGGCGGAGAAAGAGTGGATTCCCTACGTAGTGGTGATAGGTCCGGATGAGATAGAATCAGGGAAATTATCTGTCAGGATCAGAGGTGAAGAGAAGCAAAAGACTATGGCACTTGAAGAACTCAAGTCTGAACTGGAGGAAAGGCAGGGAGACATGCTTTTCAGAGATTTGCCACTTCCAAAGATGGTATCAAAACGCCCTCTTTTCGTTGGCTAAAAACCCCTTTTCCTTTAAACTAAAGAACTTACTGGGCTCAATCCAGGTCGTAAAGTTATCATCAGATTGAATTTTACAAAAAACATAAATAGATAAAACATTCTTTCATCTATGAGGAAGGATGAGGGGGATGGCTATGATAAAAAGAAACTCCTCATCATCACAAGGAGGCAAAAAATGAAAAATAACCCAGGATCACCAAGCGAGCTCGAAAAGTTAAAAAAAGACAAAAAGCGATTAGAAAATAGTAACAAAAAATTGAAACAGCGGAAAAAACAACTCGAAGAGAAAATAGATAGCCTTAAGGAAGAAAACCGACGTCTTCTTAATGAGGTCGAGGAGAGTAAGGGTGAAAAAGAAGAGATTGGGATAAGACTACCTTCAGATACAGTAATAAAAGGTGATGTAGAATCGGAAAAAGAGATAGAGGTTGGGAGCGAAGTAAGAATATTAGGCTCACTGAGATCAGAGAATGATATCATCCTTGGATACGGAAACCAGATTGATGGAGATGTCATCTCTGAGAAAGGAGATGTGAAGGTAGGAAACGCTACCGAGATCGGTGGAATTATAAAAGGTGAAAAAATCCGTCTAGCCGAAGGTGTTCGAGCAGGCCAGATCAAAGGTAAGGAAAAGATAGATATAGATGAAAACTGTGAGGTTTCAGATTTATTTGCTTTAGGGGATCTCAACTTAGGAAAGAACGTTAAGATAGATGGAACTCTAAGACATGCAGGTGAA
>JAGXLF010000035.1 GCA_018334835.1 Thermoplasmatota archaeon
AAAGAGAAGAGACCACTCTTTATGATGGAAGAGAGTGGAGGATACATTACTGGCTTTTTGAGAAGGAGAAAATAATTGAGAAAATAAGGTCCGATTCAAAGAAAGATGATAATCCGGGTGAAGAGCAGAACGTTTATGATGAGGTCCCAGATGGTGTCTGGTCTTCGAGAGGTTGAGTAAAGTATTGTAATGCTCCGTGCTAATAGAAGGTCGAAAAAATTCATGAATTGATTTTTGATTATTCTAGCATCTAGAATATAGAAAGGAAAAGATGGGCCCGCCGAAATTTGAATTCGGGTACCGGCGTCCCGAACGCCGAAGGATGGACCAAGCTACCCCACGGGCCCGATAAGATTCGGGCTCTACAATGAGGTATCAAATAAAAAAGTTACTGAAGATCGAGATCTTTTGATCTAATCTCCTTTTCACCTACTGTAGTAGAGATATCCTCGATCAATTCTTCGAGTCCTTTTTGTGCAAAAAACAGGTGAGAATCGCAATTACAGTCCGAAGAGCCAAAACCTTCGATTTCAACGAATCTTTTCCCTAGAGCTCTAGCTGAATCACATTCTGTTTCTCTATCCATTTCAAACGCTAATACTTCCTCTATCCTCGCATTTTCTAAAAGATAATCTATATGCCAGTGTTTACTTTTTTCAGATCTCAGATGCCTTGACACTCTCCCTTCCACACTATTCTGTGCTGACCCGACATATATGTATCTTCCTTCTTTGAATTCTATATCGCCTAATGCTCCCACCCTTTTTTCGATAGGCTCTTTTAGCTCTAGCAATAGAAAGTAGATACCTTCCATTTTATCCTTTTTCTCTGATTTTCTCTCTGCTGATTTGAGTATAACGATAAACTCTTATTTTTCCACTCTAAGTAAGTTTACGGTTCAGCAACTGTGTGGTAAGGAACAAGATTCTAGCGAGGGAAATAGAAAACCCTTCATTAACCAGTATGGAAAGTAAGAGAAGAAATCACGAGAGGAGTCCGGCCTTGTTCAGTTCGTCTTTTATGTGTTCTACTCCCTCTTTCAACTGCTCTTCGTTTTTACCCCCAGTGCAAACCATTCTCCCTGATCCGAAGAGCAAGAGCACTACAGGGGAATCCTGCAATCTGTAAACGAGACCAGGGAACTGTTCCGGCTCGTATTCCACTCTTTCCAGTCCTAGCGTTATCGCCACTGAATTAAGGTTCAAGTCAGTGTCCAGCTCGTAGGAGGCTACGATATTCTGTATCTCGGCTTTCACTTCATCGTCGGTCTCTATCCCATTCTCATTCAGCAGTCTTTTCACTTTATCTACGCTCTGTTGAGGTTCTTCAAGCGTGACTCCGCCGGTACAAACCATCTTTCCACTTGAGAAAAGCAGTATAGAGGTGTTAGGTTCTTCGAGCTTGTAGATCAATCCCGGGAATTTGTCCGGATCGTACTCTGATTCTTCTAATGCTTCATGAACATCCCACAGATCTAGTTCTTCTCCTATGGATGAGGAGGCTACCACATTTTCTATTGTTAGACCTTCCATATTTAATCACTCTTTTTATACGTATTAATTACCCTTATTTAAAATAAAGGGTGTTCCTTTCTTTATATATCTAATGATAATAAAAAGGAGGTAATTAAATTTTCGTTAAGTTATGATAGAAAAATGTTTAGACTATTGACTTAAAAGACATTCGACAATTTTATATAAGGATTTTTCATACCCCCAATAGAATGACAGGATTGAAAGAGAGGATAGCTGGAGAAATAACTATTTCCGACGAGCCAGGCGAGATAATCCGAAAGTGGAGAGAGATGTTCGAGGTTTCTCAAATTAGGCTCGCGGAAGAGATGGATATAGCATCCTCAGTTATCAGTGATTATGAAAAGGGGAGAAGGAAGCCTGGGGCACTTCTCGTAAAAAAGATCGTTGAATCTCTTATAAAGATAGACGAGGAAAGGGGCGGAGTTGTCATCGATCGTTTTACCAGACCGGGACAGGAGGGTATATTGAGTAAGAACGAGTTCCCGGAACCGGTCTCTTTAAAAGAGTTGCTCCAAGATATCGAGGGGAAAATACTCTCGGAAACCAGTCAGGAAAAGAACATCTATGGCTATACGGTCATCGACAGCATGAAGGCGATATTGTCGATGAAGTCCTTCGATTATCTTAGTATATATGGATGGAGTACCGAGAGGATATTGTTTTTTGAGGGGGTAGAACACGGTCGTTCGCCTCTTGTTGCTATCCGTTCTACTCCATTGAGTCCAGCCGCTGTTTGCTACATCCAGCCTAAAAATGTAGATGACCTTTCGAGGAAGCTGGCCGAGGTCGAGGGCATTCCTCTTATCAGGACTGATCTTGATACTGATGAATTGATAAAAAAAATGAAAAAATGGTTGTGATATCAGATGAAGGCAAAAAACGAAGTCGGAATAAAAGGTTATGCTGGCTATGTGCCCAAATACAGGGTCACTCCCGAAGAAATCGGAGACGTTTGGGGAAAAGACGGAAAGACCATGGGAAAGGGACTCAGGGTTGAGAGCAAATCTGTACCTTCTCCCGACGAGGACGTAGTGACAATCTCTACACAGGCGGCAAAATGGGCGATGAGAAGAGCAGATATCAAAGGCGAGGACTTAGAAGCGATTTATGTAGGTTCGGAATCCCATCCATACGCAGTCAAACCAACCGCGACGATAGTTGCTGCTTCTCTTGCTGCATCGCCGCACATGACTGCTGCGGATTACGAGTTTGCCTGCAAAGCAGGTACAGCCGCATTTCAGACCTGTATGGGGCTCGTTAGTTCGGGCATGATAGAGAATGGGATGGCGATAGGGGCGGACACATCTCAGGGTGCACCTGGTGACGCTTTAGAGTATACTGCTGCGGCTGGAGGAGCAGCCTACGTTATAGGCTCTGATGACCTTCTCGCTAAGATAGAGGAGACGATTTCTTATACTACCGATACGCCTGATTTTTGGAGGCGAGAAGGAGAAAAATATCCTCAGCACGGAGGAAGGTTCACAGGAAAGCCGGCTTACTTCAAACATATAATGAACTGTACCGAAAAGATGCTCGAGAGGACCGGAAAAGAGCCTGAAGATTATGATTATGCGGTGTTTCATCAGCCGAACGGGAAATTTCCTGTTAAAGCAGCTAAGAAACTTGGATTCTCTAAGGAACAGTTAGAACCTGGTCTTTTAGTTACCCATATAGGTAATACGTATTCTGGTGCAGTTCCGCTCGGTCTTGCGGCGACTCTTGACCAGGCTGAACCTGGAGACAACATTTTAGTGACTTCTTACGGTTCCGGTGCCGGTTCTGACAGCTTCGATATAATGGTCACCGATAATATCGAGAAGATGAAGGATAGCGAGGTACCCACGGTGGAAGAGGTAATATCGAATAAAGAATTCATATCCTATTCGGTTTACGCTAAATTTAGAAAAAAGATCGAAGGAGGTAGATAGTTTGAGAGACGTTGTTATAATAGGTATAGGTGAAACTGAGTTTGGAGAGTTATGGGACAGATCACTGAGAGAAATAGGTATAGAAGCCGGTCTTAAGGCGATACAAGACGCAGGCGTAAGAGGTGAAGATGTCGAGAAGATGTATATCGGCAACATGTCTGCGGGCAAGTTGATAGATCAGGAACATGTAGCGCCTCTGATAGCAGATTACGCTGGATTGAGTCATATACCCTCGACGAGGATAGAATCCGGTGGAGCTTCCGGTGGAATGGCATTATCAGAAGCTTACAAGACCGTAGCTTCCGGCATGAACGACATAGTCGTTGTGGGAGGCGCTGAAAAGATGACCGACGTAGCAGAGGAAGAGGCGAAAAAGATCCTGTCATCTACCGCCGACCAAGAGTGGGAAACGGTCTTCGGAGCGACGTTTGACTCGCTGTATGCGATGATGGCTAGATATCATATGGACGAGTACGGGACCACTAGAGAACAGCTAGCTGAAGTTGCGGTCAAAAATCATTCCAATGCATCAAAAAATCCTTCTGCTCAGTTCCCAAGAGAGACCAGCAAGGACTTCGTGATGGGCGCGCCCCCTGTTTCTGACCCTTTAGGTATGTTCGATTGTGCCCCATTATCTGACGGCGGAGCGGCGTTGGTACTTTGTCCGGCAGAAAGAGCTGATGAGTTCGAAGGAGAACCCATTGAAATAGTCAGTATGGGAGAGGGCGGAGATACGATGGCGGTTCACGAGAGAGAGGATATCGGAACTTTGAAAGCTACGAAAAGAGCAGCGAAAATGGCCTATGAGAGAGCAGGTATAACATCTCAGGATATCGACTTTGCAGAGGTACACGACAATTTCACCATCACGGAGATCATGGCTATAGAAGACCTAGGTTTCTTCGAGAAAGGCGAGGGCGGTCCCGCGACAGAAGAAGGAAAGACCAGATTGAACGACGAGATATCAGTGAACACATCTGGAGGACTCAAAGCGAAGGGCAGACCCGTAGGTGCGGTAGGTATAAGTCAAGCCATCGAAGCAGTCCAACAGTTAAGAGAAGATGCGGGAGACAGGCAGGTCGAAGATCCTGAGTATGGTCTTACTCACAACATGGGTGGCACCGGTTCTAGTGCCGTAGTACATATTTTCAGGAGGTGGTCCTAGATGGCTATTCCGAGGTTTTGGAGAGAGATAAGGCAGCGCTACAAAGGTATCGGTGTCGAGTGCAAGAACTGTGGAGAGATCTATTTCCCCCCGAGAGATATCTGTCCCGAGTGTCGTCGAGAAAGTTATAAGAAGATGGAAGACTACGAGTTGAAAGGTACGGGCGAGGTGGTAACTTACACGAAGGTACACGAACCTCACCCCGAGTTCAAAGACCTTTCACCTTATGTGATGGCGATTATAGAGATGGATGAAGGCGTTCGATTGACCGGTCATCTGGTGGACGTGGACTACGAACAAGTCGAACGGGGCATGAAGGTCGAGGCCTCGATGAGAAAACTGGGAGAAGAAAGCCCCGAGGGGTTGATTTACTATGGATACAAGTTTTGGCCTTTAGATACCCACGGTAAAGATTAAAACACAAAAATCTTTTTTCTTTTTTTGATAGTAAGTTTTAAGGTTCTTCTTTTATTTTGTCTTCCGATAAGATGGATGTATTCGAGGCTGTTAAAGAACGGGGAAGTATCAGAAAGTACAAGGGTGAACCCATCGAACAAGAAGACATGGAAAAGATGGTGGAAGCCGCGAGATTGGCTCCTTCAGCTAAAAATCTGCAGCCCTGGAAACTGGTCGTGGTTCAGGATCCAGAGGTACTCAAAGAGCTTGTCCCGATCTGTCAAGGACAGAGATTTGTCGAGGGGGCTGGAGCTTTTGTAATAGGCATGATTGACGGTTCGAAATGGTCAGAAGTCGATCTAAGTATCGCGATGGATCACTTATCTCTAGAAGCGGTCGAGCTTGGATATGGTACCTGTTGGATAGGTGCTTTTGATAAGGAGGGATTGGAACGGAAGTTCGGACTGTCGGATGGTTATGAGCCGCTAGTATGCATGACTGTAGGAGTCCCTGCAGAGAAACCAAGACCTCCAACAAAGAAATCAGTAGAAGAATTAGTCGAATGGGTTAGAGTTGAGTAGAGGGTTCTTTGAAGAGATATCTTGATAGTATTATTTCGCTCTTTTGACCAGACCATTTCTAAGGTCAAGCCCCTTTATCTTTGTATCTTCGCCGACTATCGAGCCTTTGATTACTGAGTCTTCGATGTTGCAATTTTCGTTTACTATAGAGTTCTCGATCTCTGAGTTTTTTATTTTAGTATCTTTTAGGATGGTTACGTTCTCACCTATCTTTGAATCTTCGAGCTCTCCCATGACTATGTTGTTTTCTCTGATATTTCTCTCAGCTCTCAGGTAGCCCTGTCTTGTTCCTACATCAGCCCAGATCCCAGTGAAAGGATAGGCATAACAGTCGTATCTGTCAGATGTCCAAGCTAGGAATCTGCCCGGTTCATCTAGATATTTATCCTTAGAGATGCGCCCATCCCAATACTCGGTGTATGCTTCAAAGATCTTGTTAATTTCTTTTGGAAAGTAGTAAAATGCTGTAGAAGCCATCCTAGATTTCGGTTCCTCTGGTTTTTCTTGGAAGTCCCGTATCTTCTTATTTTCGTCAAAATCCACTATACCGTAGTTTTTAGCTTCCTCAAAACTCTCGACTTCAAAACAAGCGTTGACGATATTCCCTTTTTCTTGTGCAAAGTTTAGAAAATCTTGTATTTTGAAAGAATAGTAATTATCTCCCCCTATCACTAGATAGTCGGTATTCTCCGCTTTTTCGAGAGCGTTCATTATACCGCCTATCGCGCCGAGTTTCTCTTCCTCTGATTCCTGTCCCTCTATGATCAGATCATAGAGGTTTTGGTTCCGGTCTCTAAGATAGTCTTTGAAGGAATTTTCGAACCTCTCGTTCGTAGTGATGTATATCTTATTCATCTCTTCTACTCTTTCAAGTTCATCCAGTATATAACTCAGTATCGGTTTACCTCCTAGAGGGAGGAGAGGTTTCGCTTTGTCTTTTGTGATGGGCCACAACCTTGTGGCGTAACCTCCTGCAAGTATTATAGAATTCATGGTTACCGTTCTCCATGTCGAGGGTGATTAGTATAATTTTTGATTTAATCTTTCCTTTTATGGAATTGCTTGTAGTTTTTTCGCTTCCATTTCATTTTCATTCGATCTCTGGCTTCAGTTCGATCTCAGAACTCATGCTTTTCGAAATTAAACAGTTCTTCTTGGCGAGTTTCAAAGCTCTCTCGACTTTATTTTTATCATCCTCGTTCTTCAGCTTTACTTTGGGGATCAGATCGATCTTTGTTATCCTGCTGCCTTCTTCAGTATCTTCTAACACGCCCTTCGTCTTCAGTTCAAAATCTTCGAGTTCTAGTCTCATCTTCTCTAAGGTCGATTCTAAAGTTATGGAATAACACATCGCCAGCGAACCGACAAATGCATCCTCAGGATTCATCATGCCTTCTGATCCGCCGAACTCCACTGGTTTATGAAACCCACAGGCATATCCGCAATCCATGGTTATACTCCCGTGCTCATCTTCTTTCTCGCTCCAATGCACGATAGAAGTGTATTCGTGTGTCATGGTTTCGTGACAACATTAAAAAAATATAAATCTTGCTGTTAGTAAGTACGAAACAGATACTACATGTCATACGCTCCCAAGAGTTTGATGTCATAAAAATACATGAAAGACTTTAAATAATCATGATGATGTATTATTTATTCCCTATAAACTGGTAGGAAACAAAAAGGTTTATAACTGGCAAAAGTTGATAAATGGGTGAATATATAAATAAAAATTCAAGATAGGGTAACGATGACAGGAGACTCCCAAGGCGACTCTGCAAAAAAAACATCACATTCGAAAGGATCTTTAGACGAGACTCTGTCTCGCTCTCAGAGTACTCTAGTAAAAGAACTCACGAGTATTTCGATCATAAACAAAAATATGGCTCAAGAGCTTATGGAGGAGGGTTACACCGGTCTTAAAGATATCTACCAGGCTGAGAGCGACGAGATCGCAGCAGTGACCGGTCTCAAAGATAAAGAAGTAGAAAAGATAAAGGAGGAGATCGAGGAAAACGTTAAGGGGTCTGACTTTTCGCTTGATTCAGGGGAAGAAACTCATCAAAATGAATTCACTCAGTGGCTGACTGGAGATAATGATGAAGATTTAGAAGGCGTGGTTTCCAAAGAGGATAGAGGAAAAGATGAGGGAAATCCTGTTTCTCAAACTGAAAACAAAAATACGGATTCTTTAAAAGCTTGGCTTTCGGGTGAGAAGGATTCGTTCACGGAATGGTTAGGAGAAGAGACCTTTGAAGAGGAAAAAGAGGAGATAGAAGAAGAACTGAGCAAAAGGGAGAAAACATTAGAGAAGAGAGAGGAGGAGTTAGAAGAAAAAGAGCGAGAGATAGAGCAGCTCAGAGATAAATTTGAAACGCACGTAGAGAATATCGAATCCGATGAATTCGAACCGGAAAGGATAATCGAGCAAAATACCGAATTGACAAGGGAGATTGGAGAGAAAAAAGAAAAGATCGAAGAGTTAGTCGAAGAAAAAGAAAAACTAGAAAAGAATATCGAGGAGATAAAGAAAGGGACTGTCGCTATAGTCAAATACCTAAAATCTCAACAAGATAGAGATTTATCTTCCCTTCCAAAAGGGAGTGTCGATCAAACCCAGACTGAAGAATCTCAAACACTGAAAGAAGAAAATGAGAGATTGAAAGATGAGATAGAGCGATTGCGATCACAACCGAGTGAAGATAGATCTGAAGTCATGCAGAGTATGGATGACAAAGATAAGCAGCTCCGAGAGTTGAAAGAAGAACTTACTCATAAAGAAGAGAAGATAGAAGATCTTAAAGAAACCGTGAAACACAAAGAAAAAGAACTCAATGAACGGGAAGATGATCTGATGCATCGAGAGAAGGTCCTCAGGAAAGAGAGACAGGAATTAGAGGCTAAGAAAAAGGAGATGGAAAACAAGACTGAGCAGGAGAGGAAGAGAGAGCTAGAGGAACTCAAAGAAGAGATCGAGAGAAAGGAACAGGAATTGAAGGCGAAGGAAAAATACATAGACCAGAAACAAAAGGAGATAAGGGCTAAAGAGGAAGATCTCATTGACGAGGAGTTGGAAGAGAGAGAAGAAGAGATATTGAGAGAGATCGAACAAGAAAAATGTAAGACCGGTACTGGAAGACTCGATGATCTTCTTCTTGGCGGTATCCCCTTGGGTTCTAACGTCTCTATATACGGGCCGCCTCATGTTGGGAAAGAGGTTATGATAAACAGTTTTGTAGCTGAAGGTTTGGAGAAAGGAGTACCGGCGATATGGGTGATCACGGATAAGACCATCCAAGATTTGAGAGAAGAGATGAAATTTGTCCTGCCTACATACGAAGAATATGAGTTGAGAGGTTTGGTGTATTATGTAGATGCTTATTCAGCCAGCATGGGAGAGGTCAGCGAGTCTGAAAAGGAAAAAGATTATGTGAAATATATAAAGGATCAATCCGATGTGAAGGCTATAACCGATGCAGTGACCAAATTCGCGGAAGAGATAAATCCAGAGCATCGTTATTACAGGATGGCTTTCGAATCAGTTTCGACAATAATAGCATACCTGGATACAGAAACCACTTTTAGAACACTTCAGCCGTTCACGGGTAAAAGAAAGAAAGATAGAGCCGTATCGCTTTATAGCCTAGAGAAGGGTATGCACACTGACCAGGAGATATCGATGCTGGGCCATATTATGGATGGTGAGATAAAATTCAAGGTCGATCAGCTCGAGAATTATCTCAAGGTCGAGGGTCTAGGAGACGTACAGACTAGAGATTGGATCGGGTATTCACACAGTAAAAGCGGGATAACTATGGGGTCTTTCTCACTTGATACTATCAAATAAAAGGTGTTGGTTATGGACTATCAATCCTTTTTTGCGCTCACTACTAGTATAATTTTGTTACCGGTTCTCTCCCTATCTCTTCTAATAGCATACATGAACAAAAGAGAATTTTTGGAAGAGTCTGGTTTTAACAAACCTGTTGTAGGGATGATAATCATCGGATCTTTTTTTGGTGTTTTTGCAGATATACCTCTGATCATCTTCAGTGATTCATTACTGAATATCAATCTCGGCGGTGCTTTGATTCCAGTGATTATTTGTGGAGCTTTGATCTATAGGAAGAAGATGAATCCTTTATGGGTGATGTTTGGGACAGTTGTGATTTCTGTCTTGGCATATTTAGTTTCTAGAATCGAGCCGGGAGTTGGGATCGTAGCTGAATTCCCATATTATTTTTTACCTGCAGCTGGTGCTTTGATCATTTCTATTCTATTCGGTCTACTATTGAAAAAAGATGAGACCTTTCAGATACCATATGCTTATACCGTCGGTGTTTTGGGTACTCTCATAGGCGCTGACTTTTTGAGGATCCCTGACCTTCTCGAAATGGGAGTGCTAGGTTCTTTTGGAGGTGCGGGTGCGATGGATCTCGTGTATCTTTCCGGTCTGATAGCCGTTGTTCCTTTAATCTTCGTCTATTATATACGTCATGATCATTCACCTCCTAGAGACCCTTTGTTGAGAGCAGAGAGGTACTTGAAAAGAGGTGAATATGCTAATAGCAAAAAACAGATCCTCCAGGGTGTTCAAAAAGAGATAAGTAGAGCTTACAAATTACTCTCTAGAAATATCGACCCGCTGTTTTTGGAACCGCCTAGTACCTCTTCAGATGTTCTTCGGTGTTTAGGTCTAAGTCCTGCTGTGGTAAAAGATTATAGGACATTGACTCAAACTCGAGGAGGAACAGATCTTATAGAAACAAAAAAAGACTTTCTGACCGCTAGACTTTTGAGAAGCAGTATAAAAAATAGATTGAGTAATGTTTACACGAGTTTTTTGAGAAGATTTTTGGCTTACCTTTTAGATATGATAGTCATGGGGATTCCTTTCGTTATATTCTTCATCTATATGTCTTCGTCTGCTGTATCTCCAGGTTCCCAGATGGTGATCAGTGAACCCGTATCGCTCGCGGTAATATCTTTAGGTGTCTCCATACAGTTCATATATTTCACCCTGACCGAATGGTATTTTGGGACCTCCCTCGGCAAGGCTGTAGTTGGACTCAAAGTTCTCGACGATGATCTAGGTCGGATCACTTTTGTACAGAGTGCTGCCAGGAATTCAGGTCGATATGCAGATATCTTTTTAGGTTTTTATATTTTGAGTTTGATCCTGATATTAAGAAGCCCGGAGAAGAAGAGAATAGGGGATTATATCGCTGATACAAGAGTAGTCAAAACTAAATAATAATTCTCTTATTGATGAGCATGAGATCGAGAATAGAGAGTATATTTGAGTGGTTAGAAGAGGAAGACCCTGAGGCGATAGTGATACTGAATTCGGTAAAACCTCACGTAGACAAAACTTTCTTCTACGCGAGCGGTCTGTACAGGGGTGAATTCGAGAACTGCGCCCTCATCATGTATCCAGATCATACCGCTGAGATGTGTGTGAGTAAACTGGAGTCAGAAAGTGCTTCTAAGTCTGACATCCCGATGGATATAATGGAGGATCGAGAGGAATTGAAAGAATGGCTCGAAGAAAAATTGAGCGATAAGAAAAAGATCGGTATCAACGCATCTGAATTGACTTATAAAGGTTTTGAAAAGATTCAGGATTCAACAGAAGCCGATATAATAGACGTCTCAGATGCGATCATTGAGGCTAGGAACAGGAAGGACGAAAAAGAGATAGAGATCCTAGATAAAGCTGGAGATATAGCTTCTAGTGTCGCTGAAGAGATCACTGATCATATAAGTGAGGGGATGAAGGAATTCAAGGTAGCTGCTGAACTTTCTTATAGGATGAGACAGAAAGGTGCCAGCGGAGATGCTTTTGAGATCATAGCTGGGAGTGGACCCAACTCTGCAGAGCCACACTATACCTCCGGTAAAAGAGAACTACAAAAAGGTGATTTTTTAGTGCTTGATTTTGGAGCGCTATATAAGAGATATAGGTCTGATATCACTCGGACTTACATCATCGGAGAGGCTTCTGATCGACAGAAAAAGATGTACAGCACTGTCTTGGAAGCTCAGAAAGCAGCCCTTGATATGATAGAACCAGGAGTGGAGGGGGCTGAAGTACACAATGCCGCTAAAGAGGTAATCGATAGTACTGAGTTCGAAGGAAAATTCATCCATGGTTTAGGTCACAGTATAGGTCTTTCTACACATGACGGCTCAGGACTCTCTCCTAACGTAGAAGTCACCTTGGAACCGGGTATGGTGTTCACCGTTGAACCAGGGATATATATATCGGATTTTGGAGGCGTCAGGATAGAGGACGACATAGTTGTAACTGAAGAAGGTTATAGGCTGCTCACCGATGCGGACAAAGAGATGAGGGTATTGTAGGGCTGATGGAGCGAAAAACAAAATATTTATATTCAAGTAATGATTATCCCAACCAAGGTGTAAACTTGGCTATCGGATTTGTACTCATAAAAACGGCACCTGCAGCTGAACGGGAAGTATACGATAAAGTTAAAGATATGGAGAATGTCATGGAGGTTCATTCACTTTTCGGTGAATACGATCTGATAATCAAGTTACAAGCCCAAGATTTCAATAGCCTCGGTCAGACCGTTGTAGACAGTATAAGGTCTATCGAGGGTGTTGAAGATACTAAAACTTTGACAGGTATAGAATTTTAGGAGGTAAAATTATGGAATTAGGTGTATGGACATTCGTGACGGTACTTCTCTTGACGCTAGGCTTAGGACTGCTTCTCTCCGGAGTGTTTACGGCATATTTTGGAAGAGGGAAGAGCAGGACTGTCGGCATAATATTGGCCATAATAGGTATATTGGTTTGGATAGGGTCATATGCAGGGTACTACGGTGATTATTTCGGTACTACTACTTTCGGGGATGTATTGATATATGGTCTCCACTTCGTTGGAGCTTTTGTCGTAGGAGCTCTGATCGCTATTGGTATCTTTTTAGTAGCGATAATGAAAACATAGCCCGACCGAAAAAACTATTTTACAATTCTTTTTTACCATCGATATGGACGTAAAGATAATACTTGGAAGTAAGAGTGATTTGGAAGTAGGCGAGAAAGCAGTAGATATTCTAGAAAAGTTGGATATCGACTACGAGATGACTGTTTCTTCAGCACACAGGACTCCTGAGCGTACGGAAAATCTATGTAAGGGTGCCGAGGTATTCATAACTGTCGCAGGTTTATCGGCGGCGTTGCCGGGTGTTGTTGCGTCTCACACAACCAAGCCGGTTATCGGCGTACCGGTCAGCGGTAGGATGAATCTGGATTCTTTGTTATCAATAGTTCAGATGCCTCCCGGAGTCCCAGTAGCTACAGTAGGGATGAACAGAGGAGATAACGCGGCTCTGTTAGCAGTAGAGATATTGGCGAGGACCGACGATGAGATAAAAGAGAGGTTGGAGGAGTACAGAGAAAACAGAAGAGAAAGAGTTTATCAGGATGCTGAAGAAGTTGAGAAAAAGTATTGAGAGGAGATCAAATTGAAAGATCCAGAGAAGTTTATCGAGGAAAAAATAGACGAGGTAAAAAAGGTAGAAGGGAAAGCCGTGGTAGGATGTAGCGGCGGTGTTGACAGTACTGTTTCCGCTGTAATAACCAGTAAAGCGCTTGGAGACGATCTTCTAGCTGTCTACGTCGATACCGGTTACATGAGGAAAAATGAAACTGAGAAGATGGACAGAGTTCTTGAAGAGATGGGAGTTAACCACAGGGTTATCGATGCTAGAGAAGAGTTCTACGAGGCGATGGAAGGAGTCGTTGATCCTGAAGAAAAACGTAAAACGATAGGAAACAAATTCATAGAGATCTTTGAAAGAGAGGCAGAAAAATTCGGTGCTGACTATTTGGTACAAGGAACTATAGCGCCGGATTGGATAGAGAGCGGCGATGAAAACAGGGATACGATCAAATCGCATCATAATGTCGGAGGTTTACCTGAAGAGATGGGTCTAGATCTGATCGAACCTCTTCAGGATCTATATAAAAATGAAGTGAGGGAAGTAGCTAGAGAGTTAGGCCTTTCAACAGCTGAGAAACAGCCCTTCCCCGGTCCAGGTCTCGCGATAAGAGTGATAGGGGAAGCAACTCCTGAAAGGACTGAGATAGTGAGAGAAGCGTGTCATATCGTGGAAACGGAGATAGACGATGCCGTCGAAAAAGGAAAGATGGAAAGACCGTGGCAATACTTTGCAGTTCTGCTGCCCGTCAAGACGGTCGGAGTCCAGGGAGATAAAAGAGCATATGGACATACTATTGCGATCAGAGCCGTACAATCTTTAGATGCCATGACAGCTAGCTTCAGCAAGATACCGCCAAGGATCATGGCTAGGATATCCACCAAGATAACTAACGAGATGAAGGACGAAGTCAACCGAGTGGTCTATGACATCACGAATAAACCTCCCGGGAC
>JAGXLF010000036.1 GCA_018334835.1 Thermoplasmatota archaeon
ATCGAGATAGTCAAAAACGGCCTCTTTAACATCTGATTTAGAAGAAAAATCCTCCGGATCAAAAACCTTGAATTCTGGATTCATATCAGGCGCGACTTCTTCCATCAGCCTTCTCTGTCTTACCTTGCTTTTCTCTATCGCAAATTCAGCCGTTGGACATATCATCGGGATCGAAGTTTTCTTCTCTACTTCATCTCTAACTCCTTTTATTATCGGATCTTCAGGACCGACTATTCCAAAGTCTATATTTTCTTTGTGCTTATCTGCAAAATCTACAATATTATCCACAGATAGAGTTGAATCTACTATGTGTCCCTCTGCCCTCTCTACGTTGAATGGATTCCTCTGCTTATCTACGATGTAAAGATCAACATCATGTTCACTCCTCTCAAAAAGATCTACCATGGTGGCCGCTCTAGCTCCGTATGAAACTACAAGCACTCCTTCGCTCATGATCATAACCCATTTTAGGAGGAAGAACTATTGATTTAAAACTTACGTTAAAGTAAATCCCATTTTTGATTTCTTACAAAACCAACTCTCAATGAAGTTCATCATTAGATAATATTGATTTCCTGTATGACCACATCTTCCTTAGGCACGTCTTTGCGATCTTTAACCGTGGTTGTTTCCATGGAAGCGATATCATCAACAACGTCCATTCCACCTACCACTTCTCCGAAAACACAGTAACCCCATTCATCAGGTGAATTATCCCAATCCAATCTTTCATTATCTTTGTGATTTATGAAGAACTGACTCGTCGCCGAATGTGGTTCCGAAGTCCTAGCCATCGCGATAGTACCTCTTTCGTTTCTATTTCCACTCCCCTCGGCTTCGTTTTTTATCGGATCATAAGTGGGTTCCTTCTTCTCCATTCCGGGTAGAAATCCACCGCCTTGGATCATAAAATTCTCTATTATCCGATGAAATATCAGGCCGTCATAGAATCCATCTTCAGCGTATCTTATGAAGTTCTCAACTGTTTCAGGAGCATCTTCTTTGTACAACTCTATCTCGATAGTACCTTTATTCGTTCCTATTTCCGCTTTCGGGTTCATACTTTTCTATCGATATATTCGTTAAAAACATTATGCTGTTCAAAATTTTAGAGTGAAGGAGTTATCGAGTTAAATCACCACTAAACCTATATTGCAGTTTAATCCGTGCTTTTACACAAGCATAAACCAGTGAAGAGGATTTCAAATGAAAAGTAGTGAGAGTAATACTTCAAAATATTCGTTCGAGATAGGCCCTATTAGACCTCCCAATGAAGGGGGTGAAAGTTCTCTTTTGATCAGACCCACTAGAAACTGTTCATGGAATAGATGTGCTTTCTGCCCTTACTATGACGGAAAAAAGTTTCGAATCAGAGATGTAGAGGATATCAAAAAAGACATCGACGCCGTAGAAAGGATCAAAGAGATGCTGAAGGAAAATTCAGATGCGATCGGCAAAGTTCCTTTCGATTGCCGGTCCGTCGTGTCAGGATGGATGCAGAGCGGTGAAAAAACTGCCTTCCTTCAAGATTCTAATTCACTAATCATGCCCACGGAAGAGCTAATCGATCTCCTCGAGTATCTTGTAGAAACTTTTCCTTCATTGGAAAGAATCACATCCTACGCGAGATCTGACGCTGTCTTGAAAAAAGAGATGGAAGAGCTGGAGAAGATCAGGAGTGCGGGGCTGAAAAGGCTTCATATCGGCCTTGAGAGCGGAGACGACAACGTCTTGAAGTCGATCAACAAAGGAGTGACCTCTGAAGAGCATATCAGAGCCGGGAAGAAGGCCATGAAAGCGGGTTTTGAGGTCTCTGAATACGTGATGCCCGGCTTGGGCGGGGATAAATTTTCAAGAGAACACGCCCTGAACACCGCGAAAGTGCTGAATCAGATCGATCCGGACTACATCAGGGTGCGTCCTCTTTCCGTATATCCAAATACCGAACTGTATCAAAAAATAGAGAGAGATGACTTTCAGTTGAATTCAATACTCGACAGATTGAGAGAGGTCAAGATCATCGTTGAAAATCTCGAAGTCTCTTCAAATCTTTGCTTCGATCATAGTTGGAACAGCTGGAGGGACAGAGATGGTAACTTACTCTTCGATATGGATTACGAAGGTTACAGACTACCTGAAAAAAAGGATCATATCTTACAGCGAGTGAAAGAAGGTCTAGAAATCAATGAGTAGGGGCATTTTGATTCTAGGAAATTCAGAAAAACTACCTTCTTAATTTTTTGTTTCTAGGATATTTCCTCATATTATATATTTTTCTATAATTTAAATAATAATAAATTTGATATACTAGTAGAGCGATAGTTATAATTGATTCTAAATCTTGGACTAAGGGGGTGTAGATTTTGGATATAGATGAGCATAGGCATAGGATTATCACATTTATATTAGTTTTAACTATAATTAGTGCTCTTGCTTTAATCAATATAAATACTGAGATCGCTTCGGCATCGACTATTACGGTTCCTGATCAGTATTCCAAAATAAAGTATGCTGTGGAGAACGCTACTGCAGGAGATACTATATTGGTAGATCCAGGTGAGTATGAGGAAGAAGTGATAGTTACAAAGCCATTGACAATAAAATCTACAGCGGGCCCGGGATCTACAGTTGTTAAAAATGTAGGATACACCGTTTTCCGATTAGATTCTAATAATGTTGAAATATCTGGATTTACTATTAGGGATGCTCAGAATGGTATATTTATCAAGGAATACGATGAATGCAACATTGAAAACAATATAATAACAAGGAACTACAGAGGCATCATCATATATGGAAAATATAACAACTTGGCGACCGACCACACTATACAGAACAACAATATAACCGATAACGACGAAACAGGTATATCTCTTGGTGGATATGGAGCTTACTGTACTGTTTCTAATAATGTTATGACCAAGAATGACGCTTCTGGTATAACGGTCGGATCTGAGTATAATATTATAGAAAACAATACAGTTCACAGTAATGTGGATAACGGCATATATTTAATTGGATCTGGACATTCAACTATAAGAAACAATAAAATTTACAATAATGAAATTTATGGTATTCATTCACTCTACTCCTACAATAACAAATTCCGAGATAATATTATGCATGATAATGATTACAACTTCAGAATCGTTGGAGATTTACCACTCTCTCAAGATTATATTCATGATATAGATACAAGTAATCTGATAGAAGGAAAACCGATGTATTATTGGGTGGGAGAGAGTAATAAAGAGATACCTTCAAATGCCGGTTTTGTAGCGTTGATAGATTGCAATAATATACTAGTTTCTGATGTTAATATATCCAAAACAGGTTCTGGAATACTTTTAGTAAGTACAAATCAATCTACTATTGATGATGTGGAGGTCAGAGATAATTTTCATGGAATTCTTGCATTATATTCTAATTATAACACAATTAAAAATGTATATGGAACCCATAATTATGATGCAGCTATAAGAATAGAATACTCTCGTGAAAATAACATTTTCATGAATAATTTAACTGATAATTCTTACACCTATGGAGATGGTTTAGACTTGTCCAATTGTAATAACCACACTATTGTGAATAATACAATAAATAATAATGGAGGTTCAGGCATAAATATAATATTATCTGAGCACTGTAATGTACTATCTAACACTGCAAAATATAATCGTAAGGGATATGGTGTTTATGTTGGCAGCAATAGTCACTATAACAATATAAATGATAATATTCTCATCGGAAATGATATTTCTAACCTCGCTTTATCAGCATCTCAATATAACCATATGATCAATAATATCTTAGAATCTAGCTCAGATGGTAGTGGAGTAAGATTAGATTATTCTTCTTTTAACCTGATAGATAGTAACACAATAGATGATAACGATGTTTTTGGTGTCTACCTTGATAATTCTGATTTTAACAATGTGACAAATAACAACATTGAATCGAACTATGCAAGAGGAGTATACATAAGAAATTCTGATAGAAATAGAATACAATCGAACTATATTTCCGACAATAGAGAAGGTATCAGGTTGGAAGGTAGTTCAGAGTATAATGATATTAGGAATAATACAATATTGAACAGCGAGTGGTATGGGATGTATCTTTTCGGAGGAAATAATAACGATATCTACAAAAATACTGTTTACAAAAGTGAGGAGTATTATGGTATTTATCTGAAAGAAAGCAATGACAACAAAATATACTGGAATGATTTTATAGATAACGAACAAGATTGCTTTGATGACAGTAATAACAATTGGTCACTTCCCTATCCTGATGGTGGTAACTACTGGTCAAATTACTCAGGGGTAGATGATATGTCCGGATCAAATCAAGACCAACCTGGTAGTGATGGTCTCGGTGATTTTCCATATTCGATACCAGGTGGAAATAATGAAGACAAATACCCTTTTATGGAACCTATTGAAGGCATTGGAAATACTAAACCAAAGGCTTCATTCACAGTCGATCCATATACAGGAGATCTATCGACTGTTTTTATTTTCGATCCATCTAGTAGTTCTGATAATGAAGATAATACAATGGATCTATTAATGAGATGGGACTGGGAAGATGATAGTACATATGACACCCCTTGGCTTACAAATTTAAGTGTGACCAAAACCTTCGATGAATACGGTACTTACAAAGTAAAACTGCAGGTAAAAGATACTGGTGGATTGACTGATTCTGTGGTGCAGAGTGTTTACGTATATGGACTGCCTTCGGTCCCACAGAACTTCCAAGTAAGACCTTCGGATGGTGCAGTGTTATTATCATGGGATGAACTAGAGGACGACGGTGGGAGTGATATAGAGAGCTACGCGATATACAAGGGTACTCAAGGACAATCAGTTCAGTTCTATAAACAAGTAGATGAGAGTACTTTCAGTTACAGAGATACACAGGTAACGAACGGTGTTACCTATTATTACAAGATTTCGGGAGTCTCGGGACGTGGAGAGGGGAATCTATCGGATGCATTAAGTGCAACCCCAGAAGATGGTCTATCGCCCTACATCCCTCCAGAAGCATCGTTCACTCATCATATCATATATCCTATTGTAGATTATGGTTATAGAATCAATTTAGTAGATAATTCATCTAAAGGCGAAGGTGAGATAGTAAATTATTCTTGGAATATTTCTAACGATGTTGATATTCTCAGATACGGTAGAACTGTTGAAACATCATTAAAATTTGGTGTCTACTCTGTCGAAATAACTGTTTTAGATGATAATGGTCGATCAGATACAGAAGTTAGAGAATTAGACCTTTCTAAACCAAAACCACCTACCGCTGATTTTACATGGAATCCATTCTATCCAAAGGAACATGATATGGTATGGATGGTAGATAAATCAATACCAGGAGATAATAATATAATCAACTGGACATATGAGTTCAATGACGGCGAATTCTACTTGTATGGAGGAGGGTGGTTCGGAGCATCTCCAGGAGTGTACTCTGTCAATCTTACAGTCAGCGATAGATATCTAACGGATTCCATAACCAAAGAAATTGTTATTCCATATGACATCTCATTTGATGTTACCCCAGGTCAAGTACATATGCTTCATGATAACCAGACCTTTGTAAGTATAGATGTAGATAATCAAGCAGAACTAGAGATTTCATATTTCCCAGGAAATCCCACAAATGGAACAGATTTCGAAGATAATATAATAGTTGGAGATTTCATAGGAATAGAAGTTGATAACTCCTCCTCAGTAAACTGGCCGATAACAATTAGGATATATTATGAAAATGAGGAAATAAATGAATCAAACGTAGATGAAAATACTCTTGAGATCTATTACTGGGATGAAGAAAATCAAGAATGGTCCCAAGTAGAAGAAGAATGTTCAGTGAATACAACAAATCAAAACGGATACAGTGGTTATGTAGAGTGTGAATTAGATCATCTTACGATCTTCACTTTAAGTGGGATGAATCCACCTCCTTATGCAATCTGTTCGGAAAATATCAGTTGTAGAATAGGAGAATTGGTGACCTTTGATGGAACTTCTTCAACCGATGATATAGGAATAAAAAATTACACTTGGGAATTCGAGTACGATGGAAAGATACAAAAACTATACGGAGGGGTATCCGAATTTGTATTTGAGAAGGAAGGCACCTATGAGATCAAATTGACAGTGACGGACGGACACAATAACACTAGTTCAGACACGTTTTATGTATATGTCGGAGAAGAAGAAAAATTGCCCTTCTGTTATATAATTATCATTGGAGTTATAGCTATCGGGGTATTGACAGTGGCGTTTATAGTTAGGAATAAGAGAATCAGATAGTGCTGAAACTTCCTTAAAAATCCTAAAGGTGAGATAACCTCTCTTTTTCGACATCGTTTTTGGCTTATCTCTTCAATCTCTTATTTGCTTCATCTTGGGGTGGGTCAGCCTCATTTGAATCGAGTTCCTGATAGATTCCTTTAAGTGGTAAGGTATACTAAGGGCCTTCCATAAGTAAGTGGTTGATAGTTTTACGATAATTGAAGAGCTTTTTGGATAAAATTGATTAGCATATAGACATTATAGATAAAGTATGGATACCTCCAAAGAGTATGTCAAAAAGTTGGACGATGAAGATCCTTTATCAAAATACAGAGATGAATTTTATATCCCTGAAGATACTGTCTATCTAAATGGGAATTCTTTAGGATTGTTATCTGAAAGAGCTGAGGATTCGATCGAGAAAATCAAAGAAGAGTGGAAAGAATTAGCTATAGAGGGATGGACCGAAGGAGAAACTCCTTGGTTCTTCATGGCAGAAACACTCGGTGAGATGATTTCCGATATGGTTGGAGCGAAACCAAAAGAAGTGGTAGGAACAGGGACTACAACTGTGAACATTCACGCATTGGTCTCCACTTTTTTTGAACCTAAAGATGGGAAAGACAAGATAATGGCAGATGAACTGAATTTTCCTACGGACATATACGCTCTTAAAGGTCTTTTAGAATTGAAAGATCTCGACCCAAAGAAGAAACTCAAGCTGGTTCCGAGTTCAGATGGACATCTACTTGATGAAGATAAGATCGTAGAGATGATGACAGACGATGTAGCTCTTGTTCATCTACCCTCCGTACTGTATCGGAGTGGTCAATTGTTGGATATGGAGTATCTCACGGAGAAAGCCCATGAAAGGGAGATCATCATAGGTTTCGACTGCAGCCATTCGGTTGGCGTGATCCCTCATGAACTTCACGAATGGGGCGTAGATTACGCGATGTGGTGCGGTTACAAGTATTTAAACGGTGGACCAGGAAGTACCGCATTTTTATACCTCAATGAGAGGCATTTTGATAAAGAGCCGAAGCTGAAAGGATGGTTCGGTTATGAGAAGGAGAAACAGTTCGATCTTGCCCTCGATTTCGTTCACGAAAAAAGTGCAGGTGGTTGGCAGATTTCTTCACCCTCTATATTAGGCGGAGCTCCTCTACTCGGCTCGTTAAAGATCATCAAGGAAGCAGGGTTGAAGGAGATACGTGAAAAATCCAAAGATATCAACGACTATTTTATGGGGCTGGTCGAAGAAGTGTTGGACGAAAGATCCTATGATGTGGGGATCATTTCACCAGAAAAAGCGGAGGAAAGGAGCAGTCATATAGCCATTCAACATGAAAAAGCAGAGGCTATCAGCAGTTTGTTGAGAGAGAAAGGATTTATCACTGATTTCAGACCTCCTAATGTTATACGTCTAGCTTTCTCCCCTTTATATAATTCCTACTATGAAGCTTGGTTGACTGTGATGACCATCAAAGAGATCATCGATAATAAGGAACATCAAAGGTATGAAAAACAAGAAGAACTCGTCACTTGAGATCGGTATTGTGTTATCTCTTAAATACAGGCAGAAGTGAAACTACCACTTATGATAAACTATTTAAAGTGAAATAAGGTAGGCTTCATCAATGTCTAGGAACATCATAGAGGTGAACGATCTTACCAAAAAATATGATGAATTGGTCGCGGTAGATTCTATTTCATTTGATGTGAAAGAAGGTGAAATTTTTTCTTTAGTAGGTCCGAACGGAGCTGGAAAGACAACTACAGTGGAAATCCTAGAATGTTTGAGAAAGCCTACCTCAGGCAATGCAAGAGTTCTAGGACACGACGTGAAAAATGAGGACGAAAAGATAAAGAAAAAGATAGGCGTGATGCCGCAGGATTTCAATACTTTCGAGAGATTGACCGCTGAAGAGAATATAAAGCTGATGGGAGACCTGTACGGATCTGACAATGTAAAAGAGATAATGCGGAAGGTCGGAGTGGATAAATTTAAAAATAAAAAATTTGACGATCTCTCTGGAGGGATGAAGACAAAAGTTGGTATAGGCATGACGCTGATATCTAACGCTGATCTTTTATTCTTAGACGAACCCACTACGGGTCTAGATCCTCACGCTCGTAGAGAGACCTGGAATCTGATAAAAGATCTGAAAAAAATGGGTAAAACTGTATTTCTGACCACTCATTACATGGAAGAGGTAGAGTATCTCAGTGATAGAGCCGGGATTCTGATTAATGGCAAGATAGAAGTCATAGATTCTATAGAAAATCTGATAGAAGAGCACGGTGGCGGAATCAAGGTGAAAGTGCTTGAAGATGGAGAAGCAGTGGATATCATCAATGATAGGGCAGATGAAGTCCTGAGAGGGGAAGATACTTGGACAGGCATCTTCGACAATAAAAAAGAAGCTAGGCAGGCCTTGATAAAATTGTTTCAGCTCGACGCTAAAGTAGAGGTTGAAGAAGCAGGGATGGACGAAGTGTTCTTAAGATTGACCGGAGGGAAAATAGATGAAGGGGGTGAACTGGTATGAAACGGGCTTTTTCCTTGTTCTTATCTTTGACAAAAAATTGGCTCCGCAGTAAGAGTGGTGTCTTCTTCTCGATACTATTCCCTATAATGCTTCTGCTCATATTCAGCACGGTCTTTGGCGGTCAGGAAGCTGCCGAGTATACTCTTCATGTGCAGAACGACGATTTAGTAGATGGGAATGAAACTGAATTATCCGAGGAGTTTATTGAGGCACTAGATTCTTCTGAATCATTGAATGTCAAAGAAGTAGATAATATTACTGAAGATCGGCAAGATAGATCTTTCGGGAGCTATAGAGCTCTGCGTATAGAAGAGGGGTTCCACGAACAGGCTAAAAACAAGAGTATAGAGCTGAGAATGAAAGTGATTCAAAATACTACCCAATATATGGACGAGCAGGGTGAAGAAATCAACTTAGATGATTTTACAGCGGAAAGTGCTGAGATAGTACTGATGCTCAGCGAGGATGATCAGGCGGGACCGATGGTCAAGGGGACAGTTTATGGGGTGATAAATTCTTTCAACTCCCGCATGTTAGGGCTAGAGGAAGGAGATACGACCGTAGATATCACTGAAGAATCACATAAAGAAAGAGGATTACATCCAGTCGACTATTATTTACCTGGGTTTATTGCGGCTTTCATAATGAGTAACGGCATCATCGGTGTAACTTCCAATATTTCGGAATACAAGAGGAATGGGGTATTGAAAAGATTGACAGCTACTCCTCTAAAGAAGAGGGATTGGATCCTAGCTAACGTGGGCCAACAGACTGTCCTTGCATTTGGACTCACCGCCGTGATGATCCTGGTCGCAGTACTCATCTTCGACGCTCAAGCTTACCCAGGTCCTTATGCTATAGGACTCATATTCATGGGGGCAGTCGCCTTCTGTTCTGTGGGTATAGTTTTAGGCGGTCTGATAAAGGATGTTGAAGCGGCGAGCGGCGCTGGAAACGCGATAGCTTTTCCGATGATGTTCTTATCAGGAGCTTTCATACCTATAGAAACTATGCCTGATTACCTGCAAACAGTGGCGAGATTCTTACCTCTATATTACTTTCATCAAGGGCTTAGGGAGATAATGATCCTGCAGAATCCCTCTGAAGCATTACTAGCTTATCTGATAATCGGAATATTTGCGATGATCTTCATCGTACTCGCGATAAAAACGACGAGATGGAAAGACATATAGATATTAAAGGAGATGCAGAGGAGAATAAAATGGTCAAGTTGAGACCGGACAAGATGAACCTGGTGGAGGACTATAGTGCTCCTCCGACCGTGTTCAAGAACATGGGGCTCTACCTGGGTGACCGTTTTGAGAACAAAGAAGGAGTGAAATTAAAAGTCGTAGAGAAAGATAGCGGTGAGTGGTCCGTAAGGACTGTTGACGATTGAATTTTTCCTTTTTCTCTACCCATTTTGCTCTATAGGCTCGCCGCAGAAGAACTCTTCGCTTTCAGGGCATGGACCTCTAACGCAGGGCGCCCCTGCTTCCTCGAAGATGATCGGCGCCTTCTCCTTCACCAGTTCTAACATCCTGTTCGCCATCTCTCTGATCTCCCACTGCGCTCTTTTACAGCATCTTAAGGAGAAAAAGTGCCACAGTTCTCTAGCGTTCATAGTGACTATAATATTGGTCTTCGTTGCATTGGGAAGAACGAACCTCGCATCCTCTAACGGAACGTCGTCCATCTCTTTCAGTTCAACATAAGTGTCCTTCACTTTTTCCATCAATTCATCGAATCGTTCTTTAGCTCTTTCACTGTCTTTTATAGTGTCGGGTACAACAGGGTCAAAATCTTCTATATCTACGTATCTCTGGCTCTGCTGACTATAGGAAGCTAAACGGTGCCTTACGAGTTGGTGGGTAAGGGTCCGAGAAACATCTTCGATGGCGAAAGTGAAAGAGGCATGTTCTATCACGCTGTGGTGTCCACTTTCCTTTATCTTATTCAAGATCTCCTCTATCTTTTCCTTACTCATCTTTTCCTTTGCTGGTATGTCTTCACTATAACAGGTCAATGCAGCGTGCGCGGCACTTCGATCAGGTTCCGGAGTATGATTTATCAATTCTACCTTCATAGTACACCTCAAAACAATCCTGATATTTTACCGTCTTCGTCTATATCGATGTCCTTAGCTGCGGGGTGTGAAGGAAGTCCAGGCATGGTTGTGATATCGCCGGCCATAGGTATCAAGAATCCCGCTCCAGAATTCACTCTAATCTTCCTGACCTTGACCTTGAAGCCTCTCGGTCTTCCTCTCAGCTTTCTATCGTCCGATAAAGAATAGTGAGTCTTCGACATGCATATCGGTAATTCATCTAGACCGTTTTGTTTTATCCTTTTCAAGTCTTTTTTAGCTTGAGGCGTGAAAATTGCATCGGTTGCCCCGTATATTTTCGTAGCTATGTCCCTGATCTTCTCTTCAGGTTCTTCCTTGAGTGAGTAAAGAGGTCTGAAGTTGCTTTTCTTTTCATCACAGAGCTTCTTCACCTCTTCTGCCAATCCAATCCCGCCTTCTCCGCCTTCCTGATATACTTCGGTGACTGCGTAAGGCACCTCTATCTTTTCACATAAATCCTTGAGGTAATCTATTTCTTCTTGGGTGTCAGATGGAAATCTGTTTATGGCCACAACTACGGGCACGCCGAACATCTGTATATTCTTCAGATGTTTATCTAAGTTCGGCAGTCCTTTTTTCATCGCCTCGAGATCCTCATCTTTTAGATTTTTCCTAGAAACCCCACCCTGGCGTTTTAATGCTCGAACAGTAGCGACCATCACCGCAACGTCGGGTTCGAGATCCCCCTCGCGGCAGACGATATTGAAGAATTTTTCTGCACCGAGATCTGAACCAAATCCTGCCTCAGTGACAAAATAATCAGAAAGACTCAATCCTAACTTAGTAGATATCAAGCTGCTGGTACCGTGAGCTATATTTGCAAAAGGACCGCCGTGAATGAATGCAGGTACGCCCTCAATGGTTTGGACAAGATTAGGTTTGATCGCATGTTTTAAAAGAGTAGCCATAGCTCCAACTCCTCCGAACTCACCAGCGGTTACAGGCTCTCTATCGTAAGTATAGCCTATGATGATATCGGAAAGCCTCTCTTTAAGGTCTTCTATCCCGTCAGCGAGACACAAAATAGCCATGACCTCAGAACTTGCGGTGATACCGAAAGAGGTTTCGTTCGGCATCCCGTCAGATGTTCCTCCTAGACCCACAACTATATTTCTCAGAGAGCGATCGTTCATGTCGAGGACTCTAGGCCAGACTATCTTTCTAGTATCTAGATTCATATCGTTGCCTCGGTGCATATGATTGTTGATCATCGCCGAAAGTAAGTTGTGCGCTATACCTATCGCGTGCATATCACCGGTGAAATGAAGATTGATATCTTCCATAGGTAAGACCTGCGAATAACCTCCTCCTGCTGCCCCTCCTTTGATACCCATAGTGGGACCTATGGAAGGTTCTCTGATACCCAAAGTCGCTTTTTCACCCATCTTCCAGAATGCCTGAGTCAGACCGATACTCGTAGTGGTTTTACCCTCACCGCCTCTAGTAGGGGTCATCGTAGTGACTAGGATTAGATTTCCATGCTCTTCATCCTTGTATTCCTTGATAGTATCCAAAGACAATTTAGCTTCATAATTACCTCTAGGTTCGATATCATCCTTGCTCAATCCTATCTTTTCCGCGATATCGCTTATCGGTTCTAATTCGGCTTCCTGTGCTATCTCGACATCGGATTTCATAGTGATTGGTAAAGAGTAGAGTAATTTAAAATGATTGTGCCGATGTCGATTATATCTATTTTAAAGAAAAGTTAATATCTATCTACGTGTATTGATGATAGAAGGTGGATTGAAACGAAAATCTCAGCAATACTAATGGTAGTTCTACTTATAATAGGCGCTACACAGCTCAGCGGTTGTTTGCAATGGAAAGAAGAAAGTTATACCAGCGAGTACAATTTTGAGATAAATTTAGATACTACCGAAGTTCAGGAAGATCTAGTTATCTATACACCTCTGCCTAGAGAAAATGGCAGTCCGATAGTCAATGAATCGGAATTCCTGAAAGAAGCAAACATCCCTGAAAACTGGACATGTGAATATATGAACACGGATCATGGAGTGATGCTAAAGATAAAGATAGAAAGGTTGGAAGTTAATCAGCCATATGAAGAAATTTCATTGAGGATCGTCTCAGAAAGCCGTATAGATACGGAGCACGCCTTGGAAAATGAACCGATAATATCTCCGGTCTACAACCTGACAGAAGACGAATATGATGATGAACCTTACCCTGATAAATTTGATGAACGGATGAAATATTACAGATACGATTCCTATATATATGTGGAGAATCTCACAGAGAACTCTGAATTAAATATATATCTCCATCATATGGGAACCAACGAATGGTGGGTTTTGGGTTGGAGTGGTAACGAATACCGTAATCGATTGTATTCCCCTTCTTTTACCAATGAAGGATGGCATCAGGTCGAAGCCGATCTGATACAAGGTTGGGGCAATTATTGATCAATCCTAAGAAAAACCTACAGATTATAGAAAAACTTATCAAACAGCGAAGTTTTTCGTTTGAATCGGTGTTATAATTGCCGCAGAAGGCACTGTTGAGCGTATCCGACAAAACTGGTATCGTCGAGTTTGCTAAAGGGTTAAGAGAGTACGGTTTTGAGATCATCTCTTCAGGTGGGACTGCCTCTGTCTTGAAAGAGTCGGGATTGGAAGTCACCGAAGTGAGTGAAGTGACAAATTTTCCTGAGATATTGGACGGGCGAGTGAAAACCCTTCACCCAAAGATACACGGCGGTATTCTGTACCAAAAGGCTAAGCACGAAGAGGATATCGAAGAGCATGCTCTACCTCAATTGGACCTCGTTGTCGTAAATCTCTACCCATTTGAAAATGTTATACAGGAAGATCATGACTTGGAAGAGGCAATTGAAAACATAGATATCGGTGGTGTAGCTCTGTTGAGAGCCGCGGCAAAGAACCACGAAAGAGTAGGAGTTGTGACAGATAAAGAGGATTACGACGTGGTTCTGAAAGAGTTGGAAACTAACGGTG
>JAGXLF010000037.1 GCA_018334835.1 Thermoplasmatota archaeon
TTGCATTCCGCTCGCTGACTTTTCGTTTTACCCAAACACAGAGGTCAGGTCGTCGCTTCCAGCTCAAAGGGCCGCGCCACAACACCATGTCAATTCATGATCGGCCCCTGCCTGCAAAAGCGGTCTTTTCCAGACTTTCTGCAGGCCCGTGTCTGGAACCTCTACTTAGAACATACGACTCTAAGTCTTTAAGTATTCATTAGGGGGGTAAGTGAAAGTGACATTCATCCCTACAGCAGAGCTGTGAGGTTTTCTGCCTTAACACAAAAGTATAAAATACCCCTCCCTTCGAATTACGGACCACATGAAGTTCTACGTCGAATCTTACGGTTGTACCATGAACCAAGGGGAAACAGAGATGATAGCTGAGACGCTAGAAGAGGAGGGACACGTCCAGGTCGACTCTCTTGATGAAGCGGATAAAGCCCTTATCGGAACATGCGTGGTAATCAAAAAAACAGAAGAGAGGATGAAGAGGAGGATCGAAGAACTAGAAGAGAAGTGTTCTGAAGTCATAATAGCTGGTTGCCTATCCTCGACTCGTAAAAAAGAGATACAGGAAAGATGTTCTTCTCTAGATTTCATCCAACCCTCGGATGTTGAAATGTCTAAAAATCCTTTAAAATCGAAAGAAAATTCTTTCATCGGCACTATACCTATATCTTCAGGTTGTGTAGGAAATTGCACTTATTGTATAACTAGGTTGGCTAGAGGAGATATAAAAAGCAGATCTTTAGAGGATATAAAGGAGAGATTTGAACAGCTGTTATCTACCTCTACAAAAGAGATACGTCTGACCAGCCAGGACACAGCTCTTTATGGAAAGGATCTAAACACTAATATTATTGAACTGTTAGGAGAACTTCTGAAGATAAAGGGCGACTACAGGATAAGAATAGGTATGATGAACGTCGATGCTCTCAAACCCCTAAGATCGGACTTTATGGACCTGATGGAAGACGATAGAGTTTACAAGTTCCTCCATCTCCCTTTACAATCTGGCTCTGATAGAATACTCAAAAAGATGAATAGAAATTATAACGTAAAAGAATGGAGTGATATCGTAGAAGAGTTCAGAGAAAGGTTTTCAAACCTAACACTTTCTACGGACGTGATAGTCGGATTTCCGGGTGAAACAAAAAAGGATTTTGAGAAGACAAAAAGGACTGTAAAAAAAGCAAAGCCCGATGTTATAAACGTCACGAGATTCAGCCCACGGGAAGGAACAAAGGCCGCAGAGATGGAAAACAAAGTTCACTCTAGAAAAAAGAAAAATCGATCTAAGGAGATGACGGACCTGAGATTCAAAATAAGCAGGGAGTTAAACGAAAGATACGTCGGAAAAAGAACTGAAGTTCTAGTTTTGGAAAAAGGCAAAGAAGATTCACTAAAGAGTAGGATGGATAATTATAAGGTGGTGATACTCCAAGAAGAAGACGAAGAGATCATAGGTGAATGGAAAGAAGTCGAAATCAAGTCAGCGGAAGACATCTATCTTCTTGGAGAGATAGTTAAATAGAATTCCTGTTCAAAGATATTTATTTTCAAGACCTTTTACTAGCTTATAAAGAACTTTGTTTACAGGGGTAGAAACCTCTTTGTCAAGAGCCTTTTCGATAATCGCACCGTTGATCTGGTCTACTTCAGTTCTACTCTCATTTTTTACATCCTGTAACATGCTGGATAAGTTTTCAGAAGTCTGGCGTGCCACTTCTTTGGTCTCATCTAAAACCTTTTTCTTATCCAAATCCACATAGTTTTCTGCTACAGCAGCACTTTCTCGCACAGTCTCCTCCAATAATCGAGTGAGATATCTATCTTCTATCAAAACACCGTTTTTGATTCCCAGCACCGCTGTTATCGGGTTTATCCCAGAATTTATAACGGCTTTCTCCCACAGTTTCACAAGGATGTTTTCACTCAAGGTGGTTTCCAACCCAGCATTTCTGAAAACACGAACGATCTTTTCAACTTCTTCGCTGGTTCCTTTAGGGTATAGCCCTATGACGGTTTTGCCCATACCGGCATGTTTTACTTTTCCTGGTTCCATATAAGTTACACCGTTGTTCGTGATACCCCCTATAGTTCTTTCTTTTCCTACAAAGCCTGAAATTATCCCCTCATTATTCAAACCGTTCTGCAGTGATAAAACTAATGCCTTTGAAGAAAGATGATTAGACAAAGAAGCGACGGCTTCCTTCGTATCAAAAGATTTGGTACAGATTACTATCAATTTTTTATCTGAAAGTGATGAGATCGAATCCGTATAATTAATGTCAGTTTCAACTCTAGTTTTCCCAGAAATCTCTATTGTTTCGATATCTAAAGGTCTTCGTCCGAGAAGATCTACCTCGTTGTGCTTACCCAAAACACCTGCAAGAAAAGTACCTATAGCCCCTGGACCCACGATTCCGATCTTCATAGATGACACCTCTATACCTGCCTATCCCTCTTTCTTGATGGTGCCGTCAACCACTCCGCTTATCTGATCCATTTGATGTTTTTCAAGAACAGAAGGATTTATCGGTATCATCAATATAGCTTCGTTTACAGCTACCTGATCTTTGATCGATTGGACGAGATGAAGAACAGTTTTGAAATCATTATTGCTAATCAGATACTCCACCCCTTTCAACAATATCACATCGCCTTGTCTCGCGAGAAAATTCTCAAGAGCTAAGCTGAGTTTTTCAAGGCTTTTTGGCCTTATCACGTCTTCTCTGTCAACGTTTGAAAGCCAGATCATCTCAACATCTTCAAGTTCGTATTTCTTTCTTATTTTATCAGGATAATCTCTTGTCACACAGAGTCCTGTGTCCTCATTTTCGAGAATCTCTCTGAATAATTTAAAAGATCTATCGGATGTTTTTTCTTCGATCAGATATGTGTAGCTTTTCGAAACACCTTCAGGCAGCTCTTTTCTGATCTTTTCGGCCTCGTACCCTTCTTCGTAATCTTCATCTGCTTCTACAGCTTCCCTCTTAGGTCCTTCTCTTTCTTCACGAGCTGTGCCCTCTTCTTTCGTTTCTTCAAGTATCGATTCTATTTCGTCCTCTTCTATTTGGTCCAAAATGCTTTTTGCTAGTTCGTTTTCGATACCTTTTATCTGAGAGAGGTCAGAAAGATCCGCATCTATAATAGAATCTATAGATGTGTATCCTGACTCGTATAATCTTTCGGCAGTAGCCATATCTAGACCAGGAATATTTGAATAGTAATCGATAATCCTTGTTTTGTAGAGTGGTTTGATCCCTATTTCAACACTTTCTCCATTTACGTCCCATTCTAGAATGTATTGAGCTCCCTCCATCTCTGCTTCGTCTACTTGAATCTCTCTAGCCCCTACTTCTTCTTCAATCTCACTCTTCTGTTTCTCTACCGCCTCGGTTGCCTCTTCTCCAGCATACAAATAAATTTCGATCTCGTCTTCGCCCCTTAAGTCAAGGTCCCGACGCATGCTTTTCAACCTGAGAGTGATCTCTTTGACCATCTCTTCTTCCCATATCTCTTCTGTAACTTTCAGATCAACGAATATATCCTGATCATCGAGGGATATCTCTTCGAAACCCTCTGGTATTTCTCTTTCAAATGAAACCATATCCGGGCCGATCTCTACTATCTGGCCTTCGATCCCCATCTCGAATCCGCCCTTTTCGATCCCTTCTTTTATGTTTTCGGGTGATTTTTGTTTTAAGAGGGTCGCTATCTTTCTAACCCAATGTTGATAAGATTTCGCTATCACCTCCTTATTCGGTCTAGCCTTAAAAACAGCTTCCTCCCATGTTTCATCCGGCCCTAAGATCTGCATGTTCTTAACTCGGGCTTTGTGTTTTATGTAAGTATTGAATTTTTCTACTAGATCTACTCCTCTTTGATTTTTAGCGTTATAAACGATATTGTCGAGTGGCCATTTTTCGGGCAACTCAGCTTTCCGTTTAACGTGTATTATCTCATCGACTATGGTCCTTACATCATCCATCATATCCTCTAATGTCTCATCCACGTATCTATCATCGCTTTCAGGCCAATCTTCCATGAACACGCTCTCTTTATCCCTGCCTAAACTTTGATATATATCTTCAGCTACGAAAGGCGAAATAGGACTCAACAATTTAGAAAGATCATCAAGGATCAGATATATTATTTTCATGACAGATTTTTTTTCTTTTTTATCCCCCTCTTCCAGCTTAGTCCTTGCGAGCTTTATGTAAGATTGAGCGATATCCTTTAAGATCAGATCGTTCAATATTTCGATGACTTCATCGGGTCTACATTGTTCGTAATACTTGAGGACATCTTTTTTAGCTGACTCCATCCTAGATAGTATCCATTTCTCTTCTAGTGGTATATTATCTTCCAATGATGCAGAACTGATCTTCTCGATATCGATTTCCAGATTATCGAGATTATCTTCAAAAAACTTACTTAAATTCCATGCTACTTTTACCACAGGATGTGGAAACTCTAGCTCCTCACTCGTTATCTCTTTCCGGTCCCACAGCGCTCCATCAGAAAGTAGATGCAATCTAAGAGAATCATAGCCTCGTTTACTAACAAGACTTTTTACCTCTTTATACTCTATTTCACTCGATACCGGACCTAAGAACATTATCTTCTCTGCGCTTGCCTCGGCAAAAAGAGACATTGAAAGAGTCAGATTAGCGGTAACCAAGTTAGCATCGTCTGATTTCTTCCCCAGCAAAACTTTGCTGGGCCACCAGGACTTTATCGTTTTCTCTTTTGAAGGATGATCCAATTGTGCCCATGGCGAACAGGCCTGTATAAAAAGGGGATTAAGAGTCTTTTTTTCCCAGTTCATCTTATTTCCACATTCTGGACAATTAGCCTTGGAGTTCCTTATCTCATCGATACTTAAAGTCTCATTCACTTCATAGTCGGATATCTCGGCAAGGTCTGACCGAGCTGAAGGTAAAAAAGTTCTCCCACAAGAACACTCCCACCTCGGAAAGGGGATCCCCCAGATATTCTCTCTAGAGATGGGCAAATCATTTAATCTGATATACTCGTGAGAAGGAAGTACCTCTAGTTCCTCGAGTTTCTTCTGAAATTCATCGCCCATCTGAGATATTTCAAAGAACCATTCTTTTATTGGATATCTGATCAATCTAGTCTTACATACATCGCAGACCTCGGCATCCACTTCAATTTTTTTCTTTGAAAATAAAAGATCTTTACTTTCTAGATCATCTATTATCACAGACTCGCTTTCGAAAGTTGAAAGCCCTGAATACTTATTTTTTCTTGCCCCGCCATCAAAATAACCGTTTTTGAATATAGGATTATAGGACCCTAAATCTTTTTCCTCTGCAATTTTCCGGTCTTTATCTCTAAATTCAGGTACGATGAAAATAACTCCGGTCCCTTCATTAGGGACTTTCTCCGACAGTATCACTTTTCTAGTGTTTGTATCTTCCAAATCGGTCTTTTCTGGTATCTTATCTTCTAGAGGATATCTGAAAGAAAGACCTCCTAATTGTTCGCCATTGACGGTGTTCGATATTTCATATTCATCTATTCCACCCTCCTCCATGATATCTTCCACTTTCTTTTTAAGCATGACCAGTTGGTCTGGATCTTCCTCTCCAAGATCAGTTTTCACAACTGCGTATTTGAAATCAGGATTGACGGCAATATTCAGACCAGCAGGGAACATCCATATGTCATCTATATCCAGCAGAAAATACCTTTTTTTACTGCTCGTCAAAGGTACCTTTACGAAGATTTTATCCCGCATCTCTTTTTTAGAAGATATCTCAGATACGGCAGGAGATATTTTGCAGTGTGGACACCACTTCACAGGTTTCTCTTTTTCCACCAGCATGCCCTTATCCATCAATTCTTTAACACTCCACCAAACTGAATCTACAAATCCTCCCAAAGTAGTCTTATAATCAAATTCAGACCCCGTCCAAACGCCGAGATCAAGGAGCTCTTCAAACATATCTTCCATAAAACCATCAGACCTATCTTCAATTCCCAAAAGAATCTCTGAAGCATTTTCGTCGGAGATAGGTCTAGAACAATTTATGTCTTGATCTTTTAACGATATTTTTTCGGGCGCAAAACATAACGGATCAAGTCCTATTCCATTTCTAACATGGAAGTTCTGCATACTCTTAAAGCGAGCCCAAACATCATATACGGTAATTGAATATAATTCATCCCAATTCGGACTGTCCTTTGCTGTTATCGGTGGGCGAGCCAGATATAAGTTTCTACTTCCCCTCCTTAACCCAACTGATTTTTTATGTATGTCCTCAGAATCCCAAAAATCTTTTATTTGATCTTCCAAAAATTGAAAGTCTACTCGATGATCATTTTCCATTATATCTTAAATAGATATCTTTCTCCTGTTTTAAATTTATTTTGTTTAGAATTCAACATATGAGTCAAAGACGATCAAAAGTTCTCTCCTGAATGGACACTTTCACCTGAAACGTTCTCTGCAGCTTCCTTTATCGCCTCAGAATAAGTCGGATGCGGATGGATCAGTTCACCTAGCTCTTCAGCGGTCATATCATTTTCAATAGCGGTATTAGCTTCCATGATTATGTCCGTAGCTCCAGGGCAGGCTAGGTGTACACCAAGTATCTTGTTTTTAGGACCTGTTATGATCTTAGCAATTCCCATCCTTTCTCCGGTAGAGGAACCTCTCCCTGTAGCGGATATCGGGAATTTCCCTACATTTATTTCGCTCCCTTTTTCGTGGGCCTGTTCTTCGGTAAGGCCTACACTAGCCATCTCCGGATGTGTGTATATCCCCGCAGGTACATTCGATCCAGAAAAGCCTTCGGTTTTATGACCTGATATATCTTTAACAGCGATCTCGGCTTGCTTGAAAGCCGAGTGAGCCAGCATGGACTTACCGTTTACATCCCCTATCGCATAGATCCCTTCGATTTCCGTTCTCATAGAGTCATCGACCTCTATATGACCTTTTTCTGCGACCAGATCGATATCATTCTCTGGAGGAGTAGGTGTTCTCCCAACAGCGCATAGGACCTTATCCACCTCTATAGTATCCTCAGTCTCTCCTTCCAACTGGACTTTGAGAGGTCCATTTTTTTCCACCTCGGTAACTTTTGAACCGGTGAAGAACTTTACCCTTTTCCTTTTCATCATCTTTTCTGCAACAGCGCTCAAATCTCTATCCATGTTAGGTATGAGTCTCTCCAGCAATTCAACTATAGTCACCTCCGAACCCATCGATGAATAGATGTATGCCATCTCTAGTCCTATATATCCGCCACCTATAATCAACAATGAATCAGGGACTCGGTCCAATTCTAAAGCTTTTTTGCTAGACAGTATATCCTCTTCATCAATCTGCACATCTGGTAATGAGATAGGTTCAGAACCGGTAGCTATGATGATATAATCAGACTCGATGACTTCACCGTTCACTTTGATCTTATCAGAACTGATGATCTCGGCTTCTCCTTCTATCAGATTTATCCCGTGCTTCTCAAATAGGTTTTCGATCGCCTTTTTAGATACATTCACGGCTCTTTCTTTCTTCGACATCACTTTCTCAAAATCGACTCCATTGAATTGAGCTTTGATGCCCTCTCTTTTCGCTCCCTTTATTTTCTCTATTTTCTCCGCCGTAGATAAAAGAGCCTTTGATGGTATACATCCGTAGTTCGTACAAACACCCCCTACCGGACCTTTTTCTATAACAGTGACATCTAATCCCTTTTTAGAAGCTAGTACAGCTGCTACATAACCACCGGGTCCACTTCCTATAATCGTCAAATCCTCATCCATTTTATCGCTTTTGGTATTCTAAGCTTATTATTTATAGAGTTTGGTTTGAACGATCGTATATTCACAGGAGTATAATCCATAAATATTAATAATAGTTCGTCAATTACACGCTTGATGAGATTTAAAATGAGGCGATGGAACCATGGAATCATTAGTGGATGAAGCTCTTTCTGCTGAAGAAGAGGTTGAAGATGAAGGATATCAGGATACTGAAACTGATGAGGAATTGAAAGAAGTCCTCCAGTCCCTGAAGACGAAAATACATATCATCGGTCTTGGAGGTGCCGGATGTAACACGATAAATCGGATATCGGAAGAAGGCATCCATGGTGGAGATTTGATAGCCGGTAACACCGACGCCCAGGATTTATTGACAGTTAGAGCTAACAGAAAGGTATTGATGGGAAAAAATTTGACAAAAGGTCTCGGAGCAGGTGCAAAACCCGAGATCGGAGAAAAAGCGGCTAAAGAGTCTAAAGAAAAATATGAAGAGATACTAGAAGATTCAGATATCGTCTTTTTGACCTGCGGTCTAGGTGGAGGTACCGGTACTGGATCTATAGCACCTGTGGCTAGAGTGGCGAAAGAGGCGGGTGCACTGACTATCGCAGTATTGACCAAACCTTTCGAGGCCGAAGGAAAGTCGCGTATGAGAAACGCCCAGTGGGGCATTAAACGCATTCGAAGTGTAGCAGATACGGTAATAGTTATTCCAAATGATAAATTGCTAGATCTTGTTCCTAGATTACCTTTAAACAAGGCTTTCAAGGTAGCCGACGAGGTGCTGATGAGAGCCATAAAAGGGATGACCGAAATAATAACAAAGCCAGGACTCGTCAACCTAGATTACAACGATCTTAAAACTATAATGGGTGGCGCCGGGCAGGCTATGATCGGCATGGGCGAATCCGATGCCGGTGGCGACAAGAGAGCAGAGGAAGCGATAGATGAGGCCATCAATTCCCCACTCCTCGATGTAGATATGTCTGGAGCCTCAGGGGTACTAATAAATGTGACTGGACCTGAAGATATGAGTGTCCATGAAGCCGAGATGGTGGCAGAAAGTGTCGAAAAAAAAGCCGCCGAGGGCGCCAATATCATATGGGGAGCCAGCGTGGATCCGACTTTAGAAGATAGGCTCAAGGTGATGATCGTCGCGACTGGAGTCGAATCAGAACAGATATTCAGTACTGATGAAGTCTCTAAAGAGGAAGGCATAGAAGAAGTCGCGTAAAAATCTTATTATCCTTTCTTTTTTTCTCTTGAACCGATCAGTTCATATATCATTCGAGATGCGAGATTAGCGGTGATAGCCGAATCGTCGTATTTCGGGTTGGTCTCTACGATATCCATCCCTACAAGGTATGGTGATGATCGCGATACCAACTCTTTCATATCGACCGATGACAAACCAAAAGGCTCGGGATTTCCAACGCCCGGAGCAAAGGCGGGATCGACTACATCCATATCTATCGATAAATAAAGCGGCTCGTTTATCCTTTCTAATATCTTTTTGATAGGATCATCTTCTCTTTTTATTTGTTCTGAGGTAAAAAAGATCGGCTTTCCTTTTTCTGCAGATTCCATAGAGACCGATCTTACACCACCAACGATGATGTTTTCAAGTCCAACGATCTCGGAAATCCTTCTAGAGACAGTAGCGTGGCTGTGTTCTATTCCCTCGTATATGTCTCTAAAATCAAGATGCGCGTCCAAGATAACAACGTTGAGGTCGGAAAAACTTTTCTTGACTGAAGAAACGATCGGTGGAGATATAGAGTGTTCTCCGCCTAGCGTTATTGGAAACTTACCTTTACTCACTATCTTAGAAATGGTTTCACTTACATCCTCACGAAGTTCCTCATAATCTCTGAAACCGTCTAGATCTCCAACATCATGTAGATCGATCTGATTCAGTGAAATATCGTGTTCCATAAGATAAGGTTCAAAACAATATGAAGCTTTTCTTATCTCTTCAGGCCCCTTAGAGGTACCTGTCCTGAAAGAAGATGTTTTGTCGTAAGGAACTCCTAACAACACATAACTTGCTTTGTCAAAACTTGAATCGAAACCGGCAAAAATTTCAGCCGAATTCATGTCTGTGTTATCTTCTTTCTGCCCATGGCCTCTAAATACCTGATGTTTTGCCCTTGTTCTATCTCCTCGAACGTATCTTCATCGACATTTATTTGAAAAGTGTCGTAGGATTCTAGGTCCATTATATTAACTTCACCGTCCGATTTGTTGACGACCTGGCCTTTCCTTCTATCAATTATAGGAATCCTTATCTTGGTGGTCACTGGATTTAACATGCTGTGTTTTTTGTTATCGAAGATCCCTTTAGCGTCTATCCTAGCTTTTGCTTCTCCATGTTTCCCTGGTTTAGAGGTATCTATACTTTTTATCTTGCAGGGTTCGTCATCTATTATGATGTACTGGTTTTCTTTTAGATTCCTTATCTCTTCTTGTTCCCAATCCATAGCTATCACGCTGGATTTAAGAGTTTATCTATTAAAAATGTTTAGGTGCAAAGAATCATATCTTTCCCGATGATTCTGCAAGCTCTTCCATCTCTTCGACTTTCTCCTCCAGCACCTTTATACCTCTTTCCCAAAAATCAGGATCACTGATATCGATACCTATCTTTTTAAGAAGATCTTTTGGATCCTCCGAGCCGCCAGCCTTTAAAAGCTCTATATACTGCGGTACGAACTCTTCACCTTTTTCTTGATATATGTCATAAAGAGCCAAGACCAGAAGTTCACCGAACGCGTAAGCGTAACAATAGAAGGGATAGTGCACGAAATGAAGAACATAACTCCACCACCATCCATATTCATCTCTCAGTTCGACGGAATCTCCGAATTCCTCTTGATTTGCTTCTGTCCACAATTCGTTTATCTCTTCACTTTTCAATTCTCCACCCTCTCTCTGTGCCTCGTGTAGTTTCTGTTCGAATCTAGTCATTATCACCTGTCTGAAGACCGTCGCAAAATCTCTCTGTAATTTGTTAGCGATGAGCACCAATTTCGTTTCTTCGTCATCAACATCGTTCATCAATTTATCGAAAAGCAGCATCTCGCCGAACACACTTGCCATCTCAGCCGTAGTTAAAGGGGTACTCTGCTGAAGAGCCCCCTGCTCTCTAGCTAAGTACTGGTGCACTCCATGGCCGAGCTCGTGAGCCATGGTGATCATATCGCTCGTTTTATCGGAAAAGTTCAACATTATGTACGGATGTACAGAGGGGACCGTGCTTGCACTAAAGGCACCGCCTCTTTTTCCTTCCTTTATCTCGGCATCGATCCAATCTTTCTCGAAGAATTTTTCAGCGATATCTCTCATTTTCGGAGTGAATTTTTCATAAGCATCCAATACTTTCTCTCTGCTTTCTTCAAAGTCAGTCTCTGGAACTCCTCCAGGTAGAGGACTGTACCTGTCATAATCGAACAGTTTATCAAATTCTCCGATATCTTTCTTCAAATTGTAGAATCTCTCCACGATATCTGTATTTTCTTCTACTGTTTCCATCAGCGCATCTACGGTCTCTCTATCGACTCTATTGTCTAGATTTCTAGGAGTCATCGGATCCGGATAATCACGGAATTGGCAGATGGTTGTATGATTTTGGACTATATTGTTGAATATGAAATTAAGAAGTTTATTTTCTTCTTTCAGTGATTCAGTTACGGCATCAGCCGCAGCCTTTCTTTTTTCTCTATCTTCCTCGTATAGGACAGATAGGGCTTGATCCAATACCATCTCGTGGCTTTCTTCTTCAACTTCAAATTCCACTGTGATATCACCGATGGTCTGGTCGAATAACCTTTTGAAGGCTTCTTTCGCAGTGTTCTGGAGCGATTCTATGATCTGTTCCTCCTGCTCCGATAACATGTAAGGCGTATATCGTCTCCAGTTATTGAGATAGCTTTCATAGTGTTCTAGTTCTTCACTCTCCAAATATCCTTCTGCCTCTTCCTCTGATAAGGACTGCCATTCCAGTTCGAAGAAGATCAGCTTATTTTTGACTTCGCTCTTTTTCTGCTCTACTCTTTGTAACAATGCTCCTCTATCCGGATCCTGAGTATCCATAGCGTGGTATAACGAGGCAAAAGAAGATATCTTGTTGATAGATTCGAAGATCTCCTCATACTCTTCCATAGCCTCTCTGAATTCTTCAAAGGAGAGTTCAGCGGCTTCTATCTTACCGTTGTATTTTTCCCTAAATTCTTGGGCCTTCTGAATACTCTTCTTGATATCTTGCTCCAATTGAGGATCCTCTGGTCCTTCATAAAGATCTGTTAAATCCCACTCGATACCATCTGCACTGGTCGAAGTCATTTTATTCACGGTAACGGAAATAGTAAGGATAGAAATAAAGTTTTTTGTCCGCTATCAGAGCGATATATCTCTTCAAAAAAGATCTAAAGTCGAAATGGAAGTTTTGATGTTAAGATTTATAATAGTCGAGGGTCATAAACACATATATCATGAAATAGTAAAAAGGGGAAAAGTTGATTATTTAAAGGGTAATGAGGAAATTATAGACTGAGGATGAAAATATGGAATTTGCGGAAGAATTTGAGATTGGTCGGACTTACCTCTTGGAAACTCAGAATCAAGAGTATCCGTTCGAAGTATTCCAATCGCTCACAAAGGACAGACCCGGTTTGTGTATAACGAGTGAACTCACCGATAATATCAAGGAAGAATATGATCTTGATGGGGTCGAGTTCAGTCATCTTTCCGACTCTGGCGATCGAACTGCTATCGGTCCAATGGAACTCGACCTCTTAGGGCTTACCATAAAAAGATTTGCATCTGAAAAAGAAGGTACCGTACTTCTTGATGGTATAGATTATCTACTCTCTAAAAACGATACCTCTACAGTGATAGGTTTCATCCGTTCTCTTCAAGATCGAATACATCGTGAATCAGGTATATTACTGATAGTTCTAAACACATCTGATATCGAAGAGAAAAATGTGCAACTATTGAAGAACAGATTGGACTTAGAGATCAAAAGCATGAAGGATATCAAAGGTAAAGAAGAGAAAAGTCCTATAACAAGAGAAGGAGATCATCTGGTATCTCAAGTTAGAGATATGATGGAATTTCTAAAAGAACAGGAGCAACATATCGAAAAAGAGGTAGACCAGATGGACCTAGAGGAGCCTACTGAGGTTTCGAGATCTAAGGATTTTAAAACTTTGAAAGATGAGATAGAAACTTTAAGAGAAGAAAACGAGTCCCTGAAAACTGAGTTAGAAAGAATAAAAGCAGAAAGTGAAGAAAAAAAGAAAGAGGATGTATTTGAAGAGGAGATAGTAGATGATGTCGTGGCAACGGTGAAGGAAGAGAAAGAGGATATAGAAGAGGGGATGGAAAAGGTCGAGGATGAAGAAGAAATGAAAGCGAAAGAAGGGTATAGATCAGATGCCATGATGGAAACGCTGCGGAAATTGGAGGACGAGGTTGGATCTTTGAGAGATGAGATAGATAAGGTAAAAGAAGAATCCTCAAGAGAAGATGTGCAAGATATAAGGGAAGAAAGGAAGGATAAAAAAGTGGAAAATGAGGAGAAAGAAACAGACGAAGAGATTGAAAAAGAACCCGATATAACCGAATCTGAAGGTACACCTGATATCCAATCCGAAAGTGACTATGAGGTGATCCAAGAACCAAAACTTGAGGTCGAATACCAATCTGAGAAGACCAAAAAGACTGCTGAAAAACCTAAAGAAGAATCTGAAAAAGAACCTACAGACCAAAAGATCATAATCGAGGAGGATAAGACAATACTCAAATCAGATTTTGAGATAGCAGAGGACGTAGAATCTGAAAATAGTATCGAAGTTCAGAAAGGAGTTATCTTGAAGGGATCCTTAAAGGCGGAGGGAGATATTACCGTCGAGGAGAGCACGACTATTCAAGGCGAGATAATTTCTAGATCCGGTGATGTAAAGATAGGAAAGGACTGTAAAGTCAATGACGAAATATTTGGAAGATCTGTCTCGGTCTCTGAGAGAAGCAAAGTTGAAGACATCGTTGCCAAAAAAGAGGTCATATTAAAAAACAACACAAGGGTCAGGGATATCTCATGCCAAGAAGATGTGAAAAT
>JAGXLF010000038.1 GCA_018334835.1 Thermoplasmatota archaeon
ATAGATGAATTTGGGAAGTATGATGAAAAAGTTGCGGGTCCTAAATACTTTTTGAAGGGCAACGCTGCTGAATTTCAGTTGTACGATACATCTTCTAGAATTTTTAAACTTGATGTGTATTCTCTTGCTGAGTCCGGTCGTGATGTCAGTTTCAGGCTGGGGGATATGGAAATTGATGATGAGGTTAATGAAAGAGAGGGATGGGTAAGGATCAGTAATGATGTTATCTCGGGAAACTTGACATCCTTAAATATCTCAGACCATGCTCAACAAGGAAATGAAAACTTTATGATAGAAAACGACGAATTCATCAATTTCACCGTTGAAGATAGAGCCACATTCATCTTCAGATTGGACATGGATGGATTTCAAGATAGAGTCCGTAACTTTGTTAGTGACAAAATTAGAAAAGGAAAGTTAGGTGCTGAATTTAGAATCGAATCGACGGGGGAAAAATACAATCATATCTCTACCTCATATCGAGATGTAAAGATGCAAGCTCAGATGAGAGATGAAAACACACTTGATATGCTCGTTTCATCTGAGACTTTAGGCGAGGAAGGTACTCTTTTGCTTCTAGACATATCATCTACTGTGATGGAGATCAACTCTAGAGAAGATATAGACCTGCGTTTTGATGGTGAATCAGCCGAATTAATTGGAGACCTCTCCGAATTGGATGAAGCCGAATTAAGTGAAGCCTTCTCAGAATTGAATGAGTCAGATGATCCTTCTTATACGCTTATCCGCGGAGAAGAAGGTACACACATACTCGTGAATGTTCCAGAGTTCTCTTCTCATTCGATAACGGTTGAATATATCACCGATGCAGTAGATCAGTATTTGGGTTCTCTTCGTTACTATATTTCCGCAGCAACGGCTTCGGTTGGATTAGTGATCTTTGGACTGCTTTATAGTAAACGCGATAAAAAGAAGGAAAAAAAGAACGATAAGAATGAAAATGATAGGAGAATATCTATTGACAAGCATCCAAAAAATTATGAGAAAGGGGAAGGGAATGAAGAGAGGATAAAGAGTTCCAAAAAGGACAAGGAGAAAGAGACCCGTGTCCGAAAAGACTAAAACTATTTACTTCCTTTATTTATAAAGGTCGATAACATGTCATTGAGCTTGATATATAATTTAAGTTTCGCATTTCTTACGATTTTGGCTCTTGTGCTCTCCGTTATTTCTATACTGGCTTATATGCGTTCGAGGAAAGGAAAACTACTGATAGTTTCCATCGCCTTCCTACTATTTTTTGTTAAAGGTGTATGGTTGACGTACTCGCTTTTTAATATCCCAAGAGACGGTTGGGCCCCATTCCTTATCCCTGTCGCTGTTTTAGATTGTTTGATACTAGTTCTGCTGTATATCTCACTATTGAAGGGGTAACCCGATGTCAGAACCAGAGATCGAAGTTGAAAACAGGAAAAAGATCTACGAGTTGATCGAAGAGTTTCCAGGATTACATATGAGGGAGATAAAAAGAAGAACTGATATGAGTATGAACTTGGTCAGATATCATCTGAGTCAGTTAAAAAGATATAAAGTTGTCGAAGAGGTGGAGGAAGGCGAATATAAGAGGTATTATCCCAAAAAGGGCGAAAAAAGGGTCGATCTGGAAGATAAGAGATATTTGGCACTGTTGAGAGAGGAGATTCCTTTGGCTGTAGTTGTTTATTTGCTGAGTGAGGGCGAACCAGTTTCTCACGGGGATATAAAGGAAGAACTAGATATCGCTGCCTCTACCCTTTCCTATCATTTAAAAAAGATGCGGAAAAAAGGACTTCTAACAAGAGAGGGGAGACAATATTGGCTAACCAATCCTGAGGAGATATCAAATTTATTAGTGAAATACGAACCTCCAAAAGATGTCATAGATGAGTTCATAGATTTATGGGAATCACTTTCTTTAGGTATGATTTTTTGACCTTCCCGAAAGTTTGTTCGAATTTTGTTAAATAAGACTTATATGTCTCAATCGACCGTATATAGAATAGTGATAAAGATGAACCGGAAAATACGTACCATGTTGGTAGCATGGTTGGCAACGATGTTGATACTATCAGTCTTTGGACTAGCGATGTCTAGTGTAGCATCAGAAGATGACGGAGAAGAGAGTGATAGCGGTCCGCCTTTCGAGCCTCCAGTTGAGGATGGTGAGGCGCATAGGAACAGAGCTGAAAATGCATCTGCAAATGGATCGGCGACGTTCCTCCAGGTAGAAGATTATGAGCCTTGGGCAGCATTAGTGATAAACGCTGGAGATCCTAGTGGAGTCGATGTAGTAACAGTAGACTTTGAAAACGATACTCTCATAATCGAGGCTACAGACAGCAACGAGACCAATCACGTGTCTATACTGATAAACAAGGCTTTCGCAGACGAATATTTGGCGGAGGCGGAAAGCGATCTAGAGATAAACACAAGTGATGCGGTGAACTATGATGGTCTAGATAACTCGAACGAGAGTGCCGGAGGAGGAGCGATGTATGTCTTCCATATAGAGCACTTCAGTACACAGACCATAGAGATGTCTAGTCAACCCTCTGAACCGCCTGTAGAGGATGGAGAGACGCACAGGAACCGAGCCCGTAATGCCTCGGCCAACGGAGCTGCGACTTTTCTACAAGTCGAAGGTTATGAACCCTGGGCTGCACTGGTGATAAATGCAGGCGATCCTAGAGGTATTGATTTAGTGACAGTAAGTTTCGAGAACGATACTCTCATTATCGAGGCTACAGACAGCAACGACACAAATCATGTGAGTATATTGATAAACAAGGCCTTCGCAGATGAGTATTTGGCTGAAGCGGAAAGCGATCTAGAGATAAATACAAGTGATGCGGTGAACTATGATGGTCTAGATAACTCGAACGAGAGTGCCGGAGGAGGAGCGATGTATGTATTCCATATCGAGCACTTCAGTACACAGACCATAGAGATGTCAAGCCAGCCTATTGATCCGCCTGTTAATCCGCCAAACAAAGAAGGTGAGGCCTTCAAGAATGAGGCACAAAACGCAGCCTCTCGTGGGGCAGCGACCTTCCTATACGTCGAAGGTTATGAACCCTGGGCTGCACTGGTGATAAATGCAGGCGATCCGGCTGGAGTCGATGCGGTGACAGTGAGCTTTGAAGACGATACTCTCATAATCGAGGCTACAGATAGTAACGACACAAATCACGTGACCATACTGGTAAATAAAGCCTTTGCTGATGAGCATCTAGCTGATTCTGAAGGAGACCTGAATATAGAAACGAGTGATGCGGTGAACTATGATGGTTTGGATAACTCGAACGCCAGTGCAGGTGGAGGAGCGATGTATGTCTTCCATATAGAGCACTTCAGTACGCAGACCATAGAGATATCTCAAGAAGATAGCATACCTTTCTTGGGTACTCCGATGTTACTGATAGCGATAGCCATACCAGTTGCTTATTACACTCTGAAAAAGAAAAGACAATAATCAAAAACCTTTTCTATTTTTTTAATAAAAATTATGGAAGTTAATTGGTTTTTTTGAATTAAGACTGCTTTAGCAGCTTGATATTCATATTTCTTCTAGTTTCTCTTTAACCGCCTGCAGTTCATGTTCTAGTTCTTTCTTGTATTTCTCGAGTTCTTCTCTTTTTTCTTCTTTAGATTTGAATCTTCTCCATGAATCTTTTCCATGTCCACAGGAACAACCGCAGCCATTGTGGCATCCACAGCCGCATCCGAAAGAACTTCCATGGCCTCTCTTACCGTGCCCGTGGTGTCCTTTTCCTCTGTGACCTCTATGTCCACCATGATGTTTACTGTGGTGTTTTTCTTTTTCGGTTTCGCAGCATCCTTCGCTCATACTATCACATCGATAGTTGATACAACATTTGAAGTATTTAAACCATCTAGTGAAGAAAAGAGAACCAACTAAAGGGATGTATAGTGCCTTTTACTCTTGATCCATCTTGCAGTTAACAGCAACTACTGGTAGTCTCACAACAGCTTGAGGTCTTTGTTTGCGATTCACAACAGTCTGAACTGTTTTTCACTTCTATACCAACAACTTCTCTTATAGCCTCTTTTATCATTCCCTTAGGTATTGTCTCATAGGTATCTCCATCGTATTCGAACACTCTGCACTCATTTCCCCCACCTGTTATTTCGTAACATTCGGGACCTGTAACGTCCCCACAAGATGGACAGTAATTATCTTTGATCTCATAATCCTCATTCACTATCTCTTCTATATCCACATCATTTATCCTTAAAGTGGGTGATCTTATCAGGTCATGTTTCTCAGCTTCTTCATCGCTGGTTATCTTGGTCTTATTGATGGTTATAGTAGGGATATCGTTTTGATGGATTTCCTCCCTTAATTCTCTCAATCCTTTATCCAATGTTTCATCACTCGACTGACATCTTTCACATTCGTCTAGGTCCACGTATAGAAAGTCGATTACCAATCTATCCTCCATGTTATCACAACATTTTTCACAAATACTATCGCATCGATAGTTGATACAATATTTGAAGTATTTAAGTCATCCAGTAAATAAACAAGAACCAACTATAGAAATGTATAGTACATGGCCATTTATCGAGTAAAAATATAATAAAAGAGTTTTAAGCTCCTATACTCCTAGTTTCTTTTCGAGGTTTTCGATCATCACTTCGGTCATCTTTTCCAAATCGTATTTCGGTTGCCAATCCCAATCTTCTCTTGCCTTTGAGTCGTCAACACTGTTAGGCCACGAATCTGCGGTCTTCTGCCTCTCGTCGGGTTTATACTCCACTTCAAAGTCGGGATAGTATTTTTTAATCTCTTCTTCCAACTCTTTGGCCTCGAAGTTCAGCGCAGAATGGTTGTAACTTGTCCGTATATCGATCGATTCGTCGTCGGCATCCATCAATTGCAGGGTACCTCTGATCGCGTCCTCCATATACATCATGGGTAATCTTGTATCCTCTCTCACAAAACAGGTGTAATCCTCTCCTTTTATCGCTTTGTAGAACATCTCTACCGAGTAATCAGTAGTGCCTCCACCCGGTTTCTCCTTCCAACTTATTAGTCCGGGATATCTTAGGCCTCTAACGTCCAATCCGTATTTTTCGTGATAGTATTGACAAAGAAGTTCACCAGATACTTTTGTAACTCCGTACATAGTCACAGGTTCAAGTATAGTGTGCTGCGGAGTGTTATCCATCGGTGTATTGGGACCGAATACCGCGATAGAACTTGCCCAGAAAACTCTATTATCGTGATCTCGGGCCAGGTCCAATATTGCTTTAAGACCGTCCATGTTCACGTCCCACGCAAGGTCTGGCTTCTTTTCACCCGTTGCTGAAAGTATGGAAGCTAGATGATACACTTCATCGAACTCGTATTTTTCCCATAGTTCGTTCATGAAATCCTCATCTCTCACGTCGCCCTGTTCTAGAGGTCCGTCGTAGTCTTCAGGTATATAACTGTGCCCTAAAGCGACCACGTTCTCCTTTCCATGGCGTTCCTGCAGTTCTGGTACTAGCTCTGATCCTATTTGTCCAAATGGTCCTGTTACGAATATTTTCTTGCTCATCTTTTTACCTCAAGTTTTATTCGTTTATATCTATAACTTCGTACTCTCTTTCTCCCAACCCTATTTCCTCAGCATGTCGCAGCTGGTGAGTACCGTCTACATCGTGTTCAGCTAGGAATTTATCTTCATCGCCTTTATAATCTTCACCTTCGGCTTCCTTTACCAGGTCAAAAGATGCTTGATCTAGGGCTACAGGGTCTTTGGAAGCTACGACTCCAATGTCGGGAACCATAGGTTCTTTCCTCCATGGAGGGCAATCACACTCTGGTGTCACATCCATCACGTAGTTGAAATGTACCGCTTTCTGTTGTCTCTCTTTCAAAGCACCATATGCGAATTCTGCGATTTTTTCCTGTATACCTTCTTCTGAGGAAGAATCCTTGACCTCAATAGCTCCTTCGGGACAGACGATTCTGCATTCTCCGCACCCTATGCATTCATCATAATCGATCTCTGCGTACTCTTCTACTTCGATAGCATTTTCAGGACACCATATCTCACATTCACCACACCCTATACATTCATCGATGTTTACTTCCGGTTTCACGTCGTAATGCTGCATCAGTTTACCCGCTCTTGAAGCGCAGCCCATACCTAGATTCTTCAAAGCCCCTCCAAAGCCCGTCATTCCGTGGCCCTTGAAGTGTGAAACCGCAAATATTTGCTCGGCCTGGTAGAAAGCAGCTCCTATCTTCACCTCGTCGAAATGTTTGCCGTCTACCTCTACGGAGTAAAATTCATTTCCGTGAAGACCGTCGGCTATCACTACGGGGGCGTCGATAACAGGTCTTACCCAGCCGTTCTCCTGTGCGGTCATATGATGGTCTACGGCATTAGATCGACTTCCTTTGTACAAAGTGTTAGAATCCGCTAAGAAGGGCTTTCCTCCTGAATCTTTTACAGATTCTACGATAGGAGCGACTCTTACTGGTCTAAGGAAGGTGTCAATGCCTTTTTCTCCAAAATGGAGCTTTAGGGCTACCAGTTCATTGTCTTCAAATGCAACGCCGTCACTAGCTTCATTGTAGAGCCTCTTTACCCTTGAGGAGAAGTTGTCATCTTTACTATCCGAAACCAGATCAGTGAAATAAACCTTAGACATGTTCTTCTCAACATTGTATGAGAATACAAGTTTATTTAATTTATGATTGACAAGGTTTTTAAACACACATTCAGTAGAAATTATCATGGAGATAGTAAATTTCGATGAAGTCGAAGACTCTGATATGATAGAGTTAAATCTCGCGTGTTTTAACCATACCTATTCTAAGGATCATATCAAGAAGATGATACGATCGGATAAAAGGATGCCTGATTGGGGTGGAGAACTCTATGCGAAGGAAAAGGGTAAGATCCTCGGGTGTGTAGGTATACTATTTCCAAGGGTTAAGCTTTCTGAAGAGACTAAAAAAGTTGGTGGTATCCGTAATGTCTGTTCGAGGCCTTCTAAATCCAGGAGAGGCGTGGTAAAAAACCTCATGGAGAGAGCTCATGATACACTGCGGCAAGAGGTAGAACTTTCTTTTTTGATGACCCCGAAATCGAACGTAGCATACAATCTTTACAAAAAATTAGGTTATGAAACCGTCCATGTGCCTCCAAAGGCATACAAAAAAGCCGAAGAGAAAGAAACAGATATCGAATTTAGAGACGAAAATGATCCAGAATACGTTCGATCGTTATATCTTGAGTCTGTAAAAGATCTTTCTGGATTGGTAGTTAGAGAAGAAGATTATTGGGACATGGCCGAAGCTAGAGGTTGGCCCGATAATGACAATGTGAAGATAGCTTATAGAAACGGTGAGAAGATAGGTTATTCGATATACGAGTTTTCGAGAAACAGTCTCTCAGTTAAAGAATTCGCATCTGAAGGTAATAGCAAAGTCTTATTGCAGGGGCTCGAAAGCATCTGTGATAAAGAGTACATAGTACTTTCTTACGTAAATCCTAATTACAGAGATTTCTTATTGAATGCGGGGTATTCCTGGCATCAAGATTTATGGTACAGTATAATGGTCAAAGACCTTAAGAACGGCGTTTCTGATACGATGAACATAGAAGACATAAATAATTTTCACGCAGGTATTTACGAAACATTTTGATGAAAAAAGGAAAAAAATATAACAACCAACTCAAATATAATCTCACAATGCATCCTTCAGAAGAGTTAAGAGGTTCAAAGGGTTCTGATCTTTCCGGTAAAAAGATAATTTTAGGAGTTACTGGCAGTATCGCCGCAGTAGAGTGTGTGAAACTTGTTCGGGAATTGATCCGTGAAGGCGCTGAGGTACACTGTGTGGTCTCCGAGTGGGGATCCAAAATAATCCATCCTAATTCTCTTGAATTCGCCTCGGGAAACGAGACTATCACTGAATTGACCGGTCAGGTCGAACACGTGAGTCACTGTGGGAACGTACCAGATAAAGCCGATCTTTTTCTAGTCGCTCCCGCTACAGCTAACACGATATCTAAGATGGCTAAAGGTATAGATGATACGCCTGTTACGACCTTTGCCACCACTTGTGTCGGTTCTGATATTCCTATATTGGTGGTTCCAGCGATGCATCAGACGATGTATGACCATCCTATAATCATGGACAATTTGAAAGAACTTCAGGAAAAGTTAGATGTGACCGTGATCGGACCAAATATAGAGGAGGGCGCGGCTAAAGTTGCGGAAAAAGACCAGATAGTTGATTCAGTTGTCAGAGCATTGAATGATGATCTCGAAGGTGAGAAGATCACGGTTATCGCTGGTCGAACAATTGAACCCTTAGACAGTATGAGAGTAGTAACTAACAAAGCATCAGGGAAAAGCGGATTGGAATTGGCAAAGACAGCCTATCGTAGAGGTGCGGATGTAGAACTATGGTACGGCGATGTGAAAGTTGATATGCCCAACTGGATACCTAGTCGTAGTTTTGAAACACTCAACGACCTTTTAGATATGGCTTCAGATTTAGAGGGAACCGTTGTCGTTCCCGCCGCCCTTTCGGACTTTTCTCCGAAAGATGTGAAAGATGAAAAAATATCTTCTTCTGAAACGCTGACCTTGAAATTGAAACCGACTCCAAAATTCATTGATAGGATAAGAGAAGATGTCGAATTTTTGGTTGCCTACAAGGCGGAAGATTGCAGAGAAAAGGCCGTAGAAGAAGCGGAGAAGATGATCGAAGAAGGAAGAGCGGATATAGTCGTTGCGAATTCTTTGGAGGACGTGAGACCGGAAGAAAACCGGGTCTATATAACTGGCGAAGACGACTGGGTGGAAGGAAGCAAGCGTAAGATTGCAGAGAAAGTGATGGACAGGTTGAAAGAGGAACTCAGATGACAACAAAAGCATTCTGTCCGGCTCATATCACGGGTTTTTTCAGTCTTCCACTCGATCTAGAAAAGATGGGCGATCAAGAAGGTTCTAGAGGGGCTGGTTTTTCTGTCGAGTTAGGAGTAAAAGCAGAGGTCGAGTTGGGAGATGATGAATGGAATATTGTGGTGAACGGTGAACCTATATCTTTCATGGTGGTAGAGAAGACCGTATACAACTTTGCTGAGGGTGGAACTATAAAAATAGAGACTGATCTTCCTTTCAGCCAGGGCTTTGGTATGAGTGGAGCCTGTGCTTTAGCTTCCGGTACCGCAGTTCTTGAAGAGTTAGACGAAGACACAGAGAAAGCACTGTCCGCAGCTCACAAAGCAGAGATGTTCTGTCGGACAGGTATGGGAGACGTTCTAGCTCAGTATCACGGAGGTTTCGAGATAAGGAAGAAAGGAGGCCTTCCTCCACACGGGGAGATCGACGTGAAAGATATCTACCGAGAGATGGTTTTGGCTATCGCAGGTGATCCGTTGTCAACTCCAGACATACTTAGAGATCCTTTCATGGCGGGATGGATAAACGCTGTAGGTGAAGATATCATGGACGAATTTTTGCCTGATGACGGATTCGATAGATTTTTAGAACTCTCTCGGAGATTTGCCGAGGAGACTGAGTTTCCAAAAGAGAAGGTCGGGGAACTGCTCGAGAGTGGAAACGAAGTCGGGAAAGGGAGCATGGCGATGATAGGTAATTCAGTTTTCTTTTTTGGGGATACTGAGAGACTGAAGACTTTACTAAGGGATGAAGTAGGTGAAGAAAACGTTTATCTAACTAAAATAGATAATACAGGTGTGAGGATCTTAGATTGAGTCATTCCGCTAAAGTAAAAAGTTGATCGTCTCCTTTAGTATCGAACAAGCCAAGTCTAGCGCCCGCATCCAGCCAACCATGGGCGTAATTGATGCATGCGAAAGCGGTGTCGAGTTCTCCTTTCTCTTTGAAGTGCTCAGCATCTTTGTAATAGGACTCTGCCATCTCTAGAAAATCTTTAGCGATATTGAAAAGATGAGATCTTTCAGGGGGAGCTATGTCCATCTTATCCAAAGCTTCTTCAGTTTTCGAGATGTAATCTTTCACACGTTCTTCAGATACCATGATCTGCCTCTCAGATAACGCTTACAGATTCTCCTCCATCCTGAGTCTCTCTAGGTCTCACCTGGACCAGTAGAGGCTCTGAAAGACCAGCACCAGATATTATGGCTTCTCCTACAGGTAGGCGGCTGATCTCTTCCTTCATCCCTTTAGTCATACCTTCGACCGACTTTTCGATAGCTTTAAGATCGTTCGGGTTGCTGACCTTCAAAATTATCTGCGTATTGCATTGGCTCAGCACGTTTTTGTCCACCTTAGCCGGTCTCTGAGTTATTATTCCTAAACCCAGCCCGAACTTTCTGCCCTCTGAAGCTAAAGTTCTGAATGTGTCGGAACATTCTACCTTTCCTCTCTGGGGACAGAAGTTATGAGCTTCCTCCGCAAACAATATAAGTGGAGGCACTTTCTCTCTCTTCCTGAGCTCAAATATAGAGGAAGCGAGCTTATCCACTATGAACCCCTGCATATCTGGAGGGGTCCCTCTCAGGTTTATTATCGATGCTCTTCCCTCATTCACTATCTCGTCAAGGCGAGAGCCTTTTCCTGCAAATAACTTTTTTTCTTTCAGTCTTTCAAGTCCTTTGATCAGGGTTGTAGAATTATCTTCTTCATTGCCTTTAAGCAGTCTTATAACTTCACTTATGGTGAAATCACCCTGGGTTGTTGCCAATTTTGATTTTGCATTCTCAAGACTGTTCACGTAGGTCTGCCTTTTGCTCATCCCGCACATCTCTAGTATCTCTTTAGTATCCATACTGCGGAAAGTGAATTTTAATGGCTGGGCGTCCTTGTTAATCTCCGGGTTCGGAGAAAATTCGGTGATCTTTTCGCCATATCCCCTAGGTTCGATGTCGAACTTCTTAGAGTCTCTTTTCTTTCCGGGTTTTGCTAGTGAAGAATATTCTCCGTGAGGATCGAGGATCACCATGGTTACGTCATTTTTAAGCATCTCTTCTATCAGCACACCTGCGGTATAGCTTTTTCCGCTGCCCGTTTTTGCCAACACTGAAAGATGTTTTTGAGCGATCGCATTTATATTCATATTTACCTTTATGTCGTGCCCTCTCAATTTTCCTATAAAAGCTCCCTCTCTGGTCCTTTTCAGACCTAAAACGTTTCTTATAAGATCCTCTTCAGCAAGATAAACGGGTTCACCAGCCCTGAACGGATTGCCAGGGATTCTCAGAAGGCCGTCGTCATCTCTATACCCAATTATGTTAACAGTAGCGATCACAGTATCGTCGATATCGACTTCGTTTCCGTTGTTCAATTCTTTAGCCTTTTCCACGGAAAGATCACTCTGCCTCTCTATCTTATCTATCTGTCCTAGAACCCACCCTATATCTGGATGTGCTATCTGAATATACTCGCCTTTATCTACTGGTGATGAAACATTGAACTTGAGCGATGTAGTTCCGACATCCCCAAAAGTGACACCAACCCGCCCATAGGATTGCTCTTCTTCGGCCAGAGTGCCTTCGCCAAGTTCTGCTTCCGTCAGACGTATCCCATCCATAAAGTATTAAGTACCGTTAGTTTTAAAAGCTTTCGCTTTCAAGTGAGTGAAAATCATGATTTCAACTACTCATGATTTCTTTTCTCGCTTTTTCCCCCATCTTATCTCTCATCTCCGTCGGACAGGAGATCATCATCGCCCACGGCTGAGTAGGTCGCCTCTGCAGTGCTCTTGCTAAAGGGCTGTATTTGGAAAGAGTTGACAAATTCTCATCATCGAGTATTTTGATTCCGGTCTTCGATAATCTAGGCTCCGATAATTTGACCTCTTCATAAGGCACATCTACTAATACATATTTTTCATCAATATTTCCTTTAGAAGCTATCCTCCTCTCAAGTTCTCTTATATTTCTGAGCTTTCCGATGTTCTCCAGATCTATGTCCTTAGCTTGAGAAAGTTCTTCTCTACTCAAACTCAAGCATTTTTTGTAAAGATGTCTGTACTTTAAACGATCTACAACTTCCCGCTGGAAATCACCCTTCCTCTCCAAAAAGTCCAAGAACTGTCTATCAGTCATACTGAAAAGATTTTCAGGTAGTTCTTCTATCCAATCGACCGCTTTTGCTAACATGAGTTCTGCTATGCGCGCAGTCTTATGAAAATAAACTGATGAGTACATCAATCCTCTAGCTACAAGCATCCCCTCGACAGCTGCTACACCACCTTTAGAGACAACGAGATTGCCGTTGTAGATCTCCACAGTCTGGATCAATCTTTCCATGTCTATGATTCCATGAGATGCCCCGGTGTAATGTGAATCTCTCAAGAGGTAATCGAGCTGGTCCACATCTAAAGGTCCGTGTATCATCTGGTACATGTATTTCTCTTCGCCGAAATAGCCCTGCTCTTCATGAACGTTGAAATCGGTTATCTTTACACGATCGGTTTTTTCCTTGATCAGATCTGCCACCTGTTTTGGGTCTATACCGTGATCCTCCAATATATCCGGTATTGTCTGATGATCCCTCTCTTCTATCTTGCGATCTCCTCTAATCAGTTCCTGTGTCACGTCCATATGGTCCTTATCTTTTTGACTTTCGATGATGAATTCTAACGTATGACTGAACGGTGCGTGTCCGACATCGTGTAGAAGCGCAGCTGCTTTGACGGTGTTCTTTTCATGCTCTTTCAGTTGAAGCTGCTGGGACATTTTTTCAGCCACATGGTAAGCTCCTATGGAGTGTTCCAACCTGGTGTGATTCGCTCCTGGAAATACTAGATTGGTGAGACCGAGCTGTTTTATCCCCCTTAACCTCTGTAGCTCGGGGCAGTCTATGAGTTCTAGAAAAGGTCCGCTGAATTTTACGCTCCCGTGCACGGTATCCTGAATGGTCTTGTAAGTCATCACTCTTAAAGAACCGAGGAAACTTAAGTAAATTCCCCCGAAACCGATATATTACGGTAAAGAGGTGTTCATATCGTGTATAGAAAAGCCGCTGAACTGTTAACTGAAGGAGATGAAGAAAGAGAAAATCGAGAGGTACACGTCATCGCCTCTAAATGGGATGATTTTGACCACGAACTTCAAGTTTATGACGAAGATTCCATCGAAGTTTTAGATACGGAGGAGATCGACTTCAATGTATCGCAGGAGAAGGTGTGTGTTGGAAGCTTTGAAGATGGGTATACGCCCTGCCCTGAAAAAAGGAACGTAGATAGATTCAGACAGTGCAGTGAATGCGCCCCTGAAGATATCCCGAAGTTGGAATGTATATTTGACCCTCAGGATTGCGTAGACTGTGAAGGCGGCTTCTGTGAAAAACTTCACGTGGTCTATCTAGCCTTCCACGGAACTTTATCAAAGATAGGGATGACCAGCAAAGATAGGTTGAGAGAAAGGTTGATAGAACAGGGAGCGGATGCATATGCGCTTCTTTCAACTGTGGAGGATAGAAAAAAAGCTAGAGAGGAAGAAAAGAGGCTGAGTGTGACTTCCTCTCCGCCCTGAAGGACGGAGCTTCCGGTCAAAGCTAATGAGGTTGCATTCCGCTCGCTGACTTCATGAGGGAGTAAAAATCCCTCAGAGCGGTCAGGTCATCGCTTCCAGCTCCGGGACTAGCCACGAAGCCCCCTGCATTAGAAAGCGGCTTCAAGAGCTTTCCTAATGCCCGTCGTCCGATGTTGTGTGCGCCGTTCTTGTCCGAGTGCCCCTCTAGTCCGCAATTGTCACATCTGAACACGCCGGCGTTCCGTTCGCCCTTCGTTCCGCACCTTGAGCAAAGCTGCGATGTCCAGGCCTCGCTCACTTCAACATAGCCGATCCCGTTCCAGTGTGCCTTGTATTCCAGCTGTCTTCTCAACTCGTAATGCGGAAACCTGTGCAGCTTCCTCTTCATCACTCTGCCATTATCCCCGT
>JAGXLF010000001.1 GCA_018334835.1 Thermoplasmatota archaeon
CATCGGAAAAGAAGAATAGATAGACCGCTAAACTTATGAAAAAAAGGGACGGGACGAATTTCAAAGCCCTTTTGTACAGTTTTTTCCCGACCTTCTCTAGATGGCTATAGCCTCTCACCTTTCCCTTCTTTTCTTCCTCTTTTTTTAGTCGCTCGAGTTCGTTTAGGACCCCGTCCATTTTGCTCTCTGGTATCACACTTAGAATTTTTTTATTTTTTGATGATTGATATATTCTTTTAGCCATATACTCCAATCTTTCCTTTTTTACCTCGTCTGCTACCTCGGGCGCGAACCGTCCTAGAGCCGCTATAACCCCTTCCACTAGGTCATCCTGGGATTCCATCCCTTCCACAGAGTCAGATTTTATCTCTTCAGAAAACGAGAGCATCGCGGATTTGAAGTACCAGGCCATCTTCAATTTCTCTAGGGGGGACATGTTTCCATATGCTCTTTTAAAAGTTAGAGTCACGTCTCTATCGATGAATTCTATGTCGATTTCGAGGAAATCGGCCAGATCAACTAAGTTGGCCACATGGGTTTCTGGTTCGACCTGCTTGAATTTTCTGAGGTTTTCTCTTACAGCGTCGATAAAAGTCTGGTAAATCAGACCCCCTGTATTTCCTTTTTGGTACGATGGGAGAAGGGGCTTATCAAGCCATTTTTCCTTTTTCTCCATTGTTTCGAAACGTTTCTCACAAAGGGCGAGTCCAACAATATCAGGTTTATACTTGTCTATAAGAGCAATTAGTTCTACATCTAAACTATCATCAGAGAGATAGTCGACTCCAACTAATGTTATATTATCGTTGAAGTTTTTTACGTTCATGAGGATATTCTAATTCCAATGTATGAATATTATACTAAAAGTTTTTTATGTAAGTACTAAATGAAGCCACCGAAATGTTCTTGATCTTAGGATGGACGGCGATACTAGCTATCGGTATAGTACTTTTGGTAAAGGGTGCTGATTTTTTGGTAGACGGAGGTGCCAAGATAGCGGCATATCTAGGAGTTCCCACGATCATCATAGGATTGACTTTAGTTTCTTTCGGAACTTCACTACCGGAACTCGGGGCCAGTTTGAACGCAGTTCTGAAGAGCAGGCAGGGGATATCTGTCGGCAACGTAGTAGGATCAAACATCGCTAATATCTTATTGGTGTTGGGCGTGAGTTCGATAATCAGACCGATTTCCGTCGATGTAGACGTGATCAAAAGAGAGATTCCCATGATGTTCGGAGCGATGGCTTTATTCGTGCTTTTTGCAGGTCCTATTCTTTCCGATGGTAACAGGATAGAGAGATGGCAAGGGGGCTTGCTTCTTCTCGCGTTGGTAGCATATCTCGTCTTTTTTGCATCTATCGTCCTTAAGGGACGGGATGACGAGATCATCGATGAAGTAGAGAAAGAGGAGCGAAAAACTCTCAAAGAGGAATTCCACTGGCCAATGAATATTTTGAAGGTGACAGGTGGAATTTTTGGGATAATCGTAGGATCGGAATTAGCTATCCGTTCAGCCATCTTCTATATAGAACGCTTCGATCTGATAGAGGGTGTAGTTGGATTAACGATAATAGCACTAGCCACATCTTTACCGGAACTGTCGACCTCTAGTATAGCCGCATTCAAAGAAGAGGCAGATATATCTCTTGGCAACGTGATAGGATCAAACACGTTCAATATATTGATGGTCATCGGAGTCAGCGCGGTGGTGATACCTTTGACTTTCTCAGAAGAGATATATTCTAGCTTTCTCGTGATGATCATCGTAAGTGTGTTCCTCACGATATCGATTTACTTAGGAGAAAAACTCTCTAGGGTCGAGGGGATCGTGATGGTGGTAGCGTATTTTGCTTATATCCTCTACCTTTACTGACTCAATAGCCGAAATCGAAGATAAATCTGTTCTTCACTATAAGAATTAGAGCTAGAAATGAAAGGAACAGACCTATGAAGGTGTAGGGGAGAGATAGACGCTGACTGAATATCAAGAAATCGGATTGAGCGTTCAGATAACCCCAGATGAGTGAACTGAATATGGCAAATATAGAACCTGTAAAGGACATTACGAAAGATCTCCTCTTATAACTGTTGAAAATGCCGAGACCCACAAAAAGACAGAATATAGAGCCCGCTAAACCTATAGATTTGTGGGCAAGAGTGAACGAATCTAGAATCAATAAGGAGAGTACACCGATAGAAAAAAGGATTACAGCCGAAAGAAGTGAAAGACCAGCGATCTTTAGTTGGAGTGGATCTCCTTCACTCGATATCAATCCGATATGTATCCTGTTATAGGTCTCCCAATTGTATTTCATTTCTTTTATACGAAAATCATCTACTCTATCTGTGTAACGAAAGTTGCAGTAGGGGCAAATGACATCTACTTTTTCAGCCCCTTCTTCTTCAGCATCGACGTAAAAACCCCTTCTACAGCGAGGACAGTGGGTCCACAGTTTTCTCATCGTATTTTAATAGAGGGTATAAGGATAAGAGTTTTTTGATTTATCCTCCCTATCCGAGAATAAGTTTTTGACAGCAGGAGCGGCAAGAGGGGTTGATGAAGTTTAGTCTATTCTAGTACCTTTCTGCAGTGCCCCCTTATACATAGTGTGTCAAGTTTTTAGTAATATAGCCGATCTGTCCATGAGATTCGTCGTCCTTAAATAATATATGATATATTTCAAAAACCTCTATAACGTGGAAAACCACTAAATTTTTGACATCCTCCTCTGTCTAGCCCAAAAATATAATAACATAGGTTTCATACAATTTTATAGATGTAGTAAAAAACTCCTCCGTAAAAGAGGTGAGATGATTAGAGCCGATGGTAAGGATACCAGAGGAGGCGAAGGAGATAAAAGAACTACTTCTGAGATTGAAGTCTCTTCTCTCAATAAATCGGTTCGAGATGTCATAGAAGACTTGGAAAGTGACCATGAAGTTTATGGAGATGAGACAGTTAAAAGGGCTACTCTAAAGTGTTTAAAACATCTTCAAGATAAAAAAGAATTGTCTCACAAAGAATTGAAGATGAGTATATATCTCGATTTTTTAGATAACCCAACATTAGATTTAGAAAAAGGAATGGGAGTAGATTTTAAGGGACCTCAAAAAGAAGATCTTTGGGAGATGGGCAAGACAGGTCTAGATTATCTCGAAGAGAAAACTAGCCTTGTTGAAAGTTCCATAGACGAAAAGGGTAGAAGATATAGATGGAAAACTGACGGAGCTGAGACGATGTCCTTAGAAGAGAGAGATTTAGAGGACAAACCGCTTGAAGATTTGGATAAACAAATCTTGATCGAGAGTGGAAAACAATTCCTAAACACAATCTATGGCGAAAAAGAGAAAGAAGAAAAGCCCGTATTGGAAAAAGGAGAAAGTTACCTTACTAAAGATAAAAAACCAAAAAAAAGCTTAGAGTTTTCTCTGAAAAAGATGGAAAAAGAAGGAAAAGGGTATGTCTTGAGCAGTATAAATCCAGATAAGATCAATAGAAAATACGAGGTCAATGAAGATTCGATTTCATTCAATTGGCTCACAGGTCTTGAGGGAAAAAATAGATTTAAACCATCTAACCTTCACCTGATCGCACACAGTATGATCAATTTTCTAGAAGATAAAAACGGACCAATTTTTATTGGAGGGGTAGAGATCATTTTAAAACACAATTCCTTCGATAGATTTTTGGGTTTTTTAAACCACCTTGTAGATGTTGTTTCTGAAGAAAATGGAATCTTGGTTCTCAGTCTAGATCCTAGAATACTTTCTGATCAGCAGCTAGCTAAGATAGAGAGAAAATTTGAATATCTTTAAATTTCTTAAATGAGTTGGAAAATAAAGATAAAAGATTTACTAGGGGTGAGGAAAATAACGAATCCTACTACTACTCAACATTTTGATAGTGCTCCCGGGGGGATTCGAACCCCCGTAATCGGCTATCCCTGGCCTTGCATCGGCCTCGAAAGGCCGAGATGATTGGCCGGACTACACCACAGGAGCAAAATGTGAACGCAGTGAGCATTTTGTGACTCAGTGGAATGATGTTCCACATCAGGAGCGTATTGATAAGTCACAACGGGGTTGATTTAGATAACAACCCCAATAAATAGTTTACTCCCACCCCATTCTCGTCCAATATCGTATTTCCATTTTCATCCGAAAGATTTATAGTTTTACTAATGATGATTCGAGCGGTGGTTATTTGAGAGAAGATCCGTTCGTATATGCTCATGAGAAAGAGAAAGAAATAGTTTGGATGAGTCAAAACACCAATCAATTGGAGACCACACCGAAGATAAATGAGAACATAATCGAAGCTGTTGAAGAAAATAAGTATAATCTTTATCCTCATAAGCAGGGAATTTTGGGCCTAAAAGAGGTTCTGCTCAAGGACTTGGGTCTCACTGAGGGTTTTGACGCCTTGATCACGAACGGAGCGATCGAAGCTACCTACGGGTTGACTAGAGCTATGCTTGAAAGCGGTGATAATGTAATAGCTTCAGATCCGAGTTTCATGCCTATACATCATCAGGTTGAACTATGTAGTGCGGAGATGAGGGAGATAGATGTTTACGAACCTCCCTATAAGATGACCGTGGAAGAGATTAAAGAACAGGTCGATGAAAATACAGAGATGATACTTCTGATCGATCCACTCAACCCTCTTGGCTCCACCTATGATAGAGAGGAGGTGAAAGCTATATGCGACATCGTTGAAGATGAAGATCTTTGGATAATTGACGATATCACATATCGTGACTTCGCTTTCGATCACACTCTAACCACAGAATTCGTTCCAGAGCGTACCTTTTTGGTTTACAGCTTTTCGAAGAACTGTGGGTTTGCCGGTATGAGACTAGGAGGTCTCATCATGCCGAACGAATTGTCGGACCGTCTTCACAAATACCGCACTAACGTTTTATCCGCTAACGTACTCGCCCAAGTCGGTGCAAAGACAGCGTTGGAAACTAAAGATCAATGGTTGGATGATATGGTGGAACAGGCGAGGAAAAATCAGCGCTTGATAAAAGAGTGCGTTGAAGAGATAGATGATGTATTTTTACCTATCTATCCTTCCAACACTAACATGTTTGCTATCGACATCGGAGGAACTGGTATAAGTCCTGAGAACCTTCAGGAAAAACTTCTCTATGAACATGACGTCTTCGTGAGATCGGGAACCTACGTTTCGAAAAGCTCAGGAGAGGATTTCATAAGGGTCTCCTTCACAGTTCCCGAAGAGGGAGTGAGAAGATTTATTGATATTTTACCGGATGTTATAGAAGAGTTGAGATCATGAAACCCGTAGATGTAGGCATATATGAAAAGGATGGGAAATACTATACTTTGAATCTCATACCAGGGCAGGATGTGTATGGAGAAGAACTAGTAGAGGAGGAAGGTTTTGAATATAGAGAATGGGACCCTAATAGAAGTAAATTATGTGCTTTCCTCGAAAAAGAGGGATCGATACCGATTCAACCTGATATGGATATCCTCTACTTGGGTGCAGGAGATGGAACGACTGCTAGCCATATGTCTGATATAGTGACTGAGGGCAAAATATTTGCACTAGAGGTCGCACGAGAACCGTTCAGGAATCTACTTTCCCTTTCAAAGGATAGAAGAAATATTTTTTCAATCATGGCCGATGCTAGGAATCCAGAAAGATACGAGGAAATCGTAGGAAAAGTAGACTTTATTTATCAGGATATTTCTCAGAAAGACCAGACTGAGATATTTTTGAAAAACCTCAGGTTTCTTAAAGAAGATTCAATCGCTATCATCGTAGTGAAGGCTAAGAGTATGGACGTTTCTAGATCTCCAGAGCAAATATATGAAGAAGTAGAAGATAAGTTAGGAAAAGAAGGGTATGATATTCTCCTTAAAACCGATATCTCGCACCGACAGAAAGATCATGCGATGATCGTTATAGAAAAATAATATCTCAATCACCTATCATTCCAAAAACATTTTACCCTCCTGATTATATTCACTCTCGATGATCGGCATATTAAAAGAGGAGGAGGAACTATACGAGAACATCTGGGGTAAACTATTCCTGTTCTTTGTCCCCTTTATTATAGGATTTTCATATGTAGGTTTACTTTACTTGATATTTGGTAATACTAACACGTTTTGGATTGTAGGTTCTGCGATGTTTGCGTATCTTTTTCCTCCTTTTGGAAAGGAGACGGTGATCCCTACTACTATATTCACCCTCCTCGGATTGCAATCCTTACAATTATCGCCTATTTTATCTATCTCTGTAGTTGCTGGATCCGTCGCCTATGTAGATGTAGTCACTTCATACTTTCTCTTATATAATTTTTACATAGCTAAAAAAATCCCTCTGTTAGGAAAATGGATAGATAAGTCCCAAAAAATAGGGGCTAGAAAGATGAGAAAAAACGAGTGGATAAAGAGATTAGCTTTTTATGGAGTAGCGGCCTTCGTCGTAGTTCCATTTCAGGGAAGCGGCGGTGTCGGCGCTTCTATCCTCGGGAGGGTCATTGGTATGAATAAATATTATGCATGGATATCGATAATTACAGGAGCTTTCATCGGTAGTTTCTTGATAGGGATCGTAGCATACTACACAGGAGGAGCAATCATCAGGGTATTTGGGGCCAATATCCTCATATGGGTTGTTGGAGTATTTCTAGTCATCGTAGCTTTTATATTCTTATACAACTTTCTAAAACCCCGGTTCTTCGCTGAGTCGGAATAAAGATGAGATGGTAAAATGAAATTGAAAAACAGAAAGATACTCGTGACAGGCGCAGCAGGATTCATAGGAAGTCATCTAGTAGATGCCTTAGTCGAAGAGAATAAAGTGATCGGATACGATAATCTCTCTTCCGGAAAAAAGGAACTTGTGGAGCATCTCGAAGATGAAGACAATTTTGAACTAGTGGTTGAAGATGTTTTGAATAAAGAAAAATTAGATGAAGAGATGGAAAGATGCGACATGGTTTTTCATCTCGCTGCTGATCCGGACGTGAAAGTCGGAGCGGAGGATACCTTTGTACATCTTGAACAAAACATCATCGCTACTTACAACATTTTGGACGCGATGAGAGAGAACGATATCCAAGAGATTGTTTTTACTTCATCTTCTACAGTTTACGGTGAAACTGAAGTGATACCCACACCTGAAGATTTAGGGCCTTTGAAACCGATCTCTCTTTATGGCTCTTCTAAACTCAGCTGTGAAGCTTTGATCTCTTCCTTCTGTCACACCTTCGACATGCGATCCGCCTCATTTAGATTTGCCAATGTTGTAGGTCCTAGAAGTACTCATGGCGTCACTTATGATTTCGTAGAAAAATTGAAGGACGATCCTACCGAACTCGAGATCCTAGGAGCTCCTCCGGGTACGACAAAATCTTACTTTTACATAACCGACTGTATCGACGGGATGTTATTTGGAACAAGAAACGCAGAAAATATAGTAGAATACTTCAACCTCGGTTCAGAAGACTATATTAACGTAAAACAGATTGCTGATATCGTCTGCGAGGAGATGGGTCTAAAAGATGTAGAGTATGATTGGACAGCCGGCTCTGAGGGTGATAAAGCCGGATGGAAGGGAGATGTAAAGACTATGCTGCTTTCGTTGGAAAAGATTAAAAATTTAGGATGGTCTCCCAAACACGATAGTGCCGAATCTATTGCAAAGACAGTAAGGGCATTACTAGAACCTAAATAAGAGGCTTACAAAATAGAGGCTAGAGTATTGATCGGGTCTGCGACCCAGATGGCGACCAAAAGACAGCTGATGAAATAAACATAGTAAAGGATATTGTACTTGTATTCATCCAGTTTATCTATCAGTTTTTCCGTCATACTTATCACGTTAAAACGTCAGACCTTTTTAAGACAAATTTATGAAAAACCTCGCATTATAAATATTTTTTCCAAAAAAGAGCCTGTTAGTCGGCACAAATTCCTTACAGACCAAAAAATTATAAGTAGTTAATTTGCTATCTCCTAAATAATTGAGGAATCTGAATGGATAAAAAAATCCATAAAAAGATAGATAAGAATGATGAATCTTTAACCATTGATGATATCCAAAAGATGATCAAGAAGATACAGGAGGAGAATCCAGATCGTGAAGTATTTTTTGATGGAGACGAATACGCCATCTGTAGCAGAAAAAAGGAAGGGTAATCTTTGATTTTAATAAAATTAGGTGGAAGTGTTTTGACCGATAAGGAGAAATCTTACTCATTTAAGACCCGTATAGCTAAAAGACTTTTGAAGGAAATCGACGAAAGTTCAGTTGATGAATTTATTATAATCCATGGTGGTGGAAGCTTCGGTCATCCAGGGGCTAAAAAATATGCCCTCAATGAGAAAGAGTCGAAAAACTCTATTGAAGGCCTATCTAAGGTACAATTAGATATGAGGAGGATGAACAACCGCCTTTTAGAGTTAATGCAAGAGCAAAAGATGTGGGGTGTTTCCATCCCTGGTGGTTTGGCTACTTCTTTTGAGGATGGGAACTTGCAAAAAATCAATCAAGACTTATTCAAAAGTTATCTATCATTAGGTGCTATTCCAGTTGGTTTTGGAGACGTAACCATCGATACTGAAAGGGGAATAACTATATGTTCTGGAGACGATCTAATATTGGGATTGTCTTCACTGTCTGAGAAAGCTGTATTTGTGACCGATGTCGATGGTATTTATAAAGGTGGAGAACTCGTGAGGCTTTTTGAAAGAGACATGCTACCTCTGAAGGAAGGTGATTTCTCTAGAACTGAGAAAACAGTAGATGTTACCGGTGGTATGAATAAGAAGGCCGAAAAAATTTTTGATATATCTGAGGAATGTGAAACCCATATTGTAAATGGGGAAAAAGTTGGAAGACTACGTAAAATCCTAGATGATGAAAGAGTAATCTCTACCCAGGTGAAATAATGATAGAATCGAGAAAGGAAGATCACGTGAAAATAAGTTTAAAAGAGGATGTAGATTCAAGTAAGAATTATTGGGAAGATATCGAGTTCTACCATCATTCCGTACCAGAAATAGATTTTCAGGACATAGATATAGGAGTAGATTTTCTAGATAAGAGTTTGGATGCCCCTCTCATGATTGCTGGTATGACTGGTGGATATGAAGGAGCTGAGGATTTTAATGAAAGATTGGCATCAGTTGCAGAAACGTTGGGTATAGGTTTTGGAGTGGGAAGTCAAAGAGCGGCTTTAGAGAACGACGAACTCAGAAAAAGTTATGAAACGGTAGCTCGATATTCTCCTCCCATGGTTCTAGGAAATATAGGTGCTCCACAACTCATAAAACAAAAGGCCTCTGAAGCCCTAAGTTTAGCTGAAGCAAATGAATTGCTGGAAATGATCGAAGGGGATTATTTGGCGGTCCATTTCAACTATCTTCAAGAAGCGGTGCAACCTGAAGGTGACTTGAAAGCAAAGGGAGTAATCGATTCGCTGAAAGAATTATCTTCTAAAGTACCGACGATAGCAAAAGAGACTGGAGCTGGAGTATCACCACAAACGGCTTTAACCTTTCAGAACGCCGGTGTAAAGGCAATAGATGTTGGTGGAAAAGGAGGAACCTCTTTTTCCGCCGTAGAACACTATAGGAATCAAGAAGACAAGATGAAAACTATCTCAAAAAACCTATGGAACTGGGGTATACCTACACCGGTTTCTATAGTCGAATGTCGTGGATCGGTGTCTCTCCCTCTTATCGCTACTGGAGGTATAAAGAATGGCGTACAGGTGGCCAAGGCGATATCACTTGGAGCCGATATCGTAGGGATGGCTGGAGGTGTCCTGAGAGCGCTAGCAGACGAAAAGAGGACAGTAGAAGAGTATTTTGAGAGAGTGATCAGGGAACTCAAGACAGTGATGTTTTTATTGGGTTGTGAAGAGATAGATGAGCTTCTGAACGTTAAAAAAATATTTACTGGTGACCTAAAAAATTGGATAGATTGAAAAAATTGGAGGAGAGGAATCATGGACTTGATAGAAGAGATGGAGGAAAGAAAGGAAGTCGTTGAGCAACGGATGGAAGAAATATTCCGAAAAGAGAGGGCTCATCCTCTCTGGGAATATATGTTTTATTATCCTGAATCCGGTGGAAAGAAGTTAAGACCCTTTTTAGCTATGATCACAGCTGAAGCTTTTGGAGAGTCTAAAAACAAGGCACTACCTTATGGAATATCGTTGGAGCTTGTACATAATTTTACCCTTGTCCATGATGATATAATGGATCAGGACGACCTCCGGAGAGGCAAACCTACACTTCACCAGAAGATAGGAGATGCAGAAGCGATCAATGCAGGGGATGGTCTTTTCGCACTATCTTTTAATATCTTATCTCAAACTGATGTTGAAGGCGAAAAGATAAGAAGATTACTAGAAGAATTATCTTCTTCGATTTTGAAGATCGCTGAAGGTCAGGAGGAAGATATGCGATTTGAGGATACCTTTGAGATAAGGGAAGAAGATTTCATTCAAATGATTAAAAAGAAAACCGCGTACCTTTTTAGCGCAGCAACAAGAGGAGGCACTATGATAGCTGACTGCGACGACAAAGAGATCGAAAGGATGGGAAACTTCGCTAAAAAGATGGGGATCGCATTTCAGATACAAGATGATTACCTTGATTTAGTTGGAGATGAAGACAAGATAGGAAAAGATGTTGGAAGCGATATAAAGGAGGGGAAAAGGACTTTAATGGTTATAAAGGCGTTGTCTGAATTGCCAGAGAGAAAAAAAGACAGATTGATAGAGATCCTTGAAGAAGATAATGATCAAGAAGATATCAAAGAAGCTATGGACTTGATGAGAGATGCGAGGGCTATAGAGTATTCTAAAAATCTAGCGAAAACTTATGCTGAAGAAGCTAAATCTGAGTTAGAAATAGTCCCTGATCCTGAGTATAGAAGTATCCTTGAGGAAGTCGTAGATTTCGTAATCTCTCGGGAAAAGTAGAGGATACAGTCCGATCTCACTTTAAGAGTCAAATTTTTTAGTCTTCCCCATTTTCTTCATTTTCATCCTCACTTCTTTTTCTCTTGAACTCACTTTTTTCTACTTCTTCTAACAGTTCTTTTAAAACTCCTTGAGTTTTTTGTAGATCTTCGAAATCTCCACTCTTCCTTATCTCTTCTGCCTTCTTTTCTAATTTTAATTCCCTTTTCTCTAATTCCCCTTCTCTTTCCTCCAACTCATTTTCCCATTCCTGTAAGGAATCTTCTTTTCCATCTAATTCATCTTCCAAAGATTGGAGTTCGCCTTCTTTTTCTTCCAAGTCATCTTTTCTGCTTTCCAATTTTTCTTCAAGCTCCTTTAGTTCGGATTCTTTTCCCTGCAGCTCTTCTTCTTTTTCGCCGAGTTCTTCTTCGAGAGATTGGAGTTCGTTTTCTTTTTCCTCTAGATTTTCTTTTCTATTTTCGATATCGCTCACTAGTTCATCCAATTCTTCCTCTTTCTCTTGGACTTGTTCTTCTTTATCTTTTAGTTCTTTCTCAAGTGACTCGACCTCAGTTTTTTTATCATCGACTTTACTATCGAGCACCTCTAATTGTTCTTCTTTATCTCCTAATTTATCTTTCAAAGACTCGAGTTCGTTTTCTTTTTCTTCTAAGTTCTCTTTTCTACTTTCCAGTTCTTCTTCAATATTGTCTAACGCAGATTCTTTTTCTTGTATTTGATCGTCTTTTTCATCTATTTCTTCTTCTAGTGACTTTAATTCATTTTCTTTCTCATCTAAGTCGTCCATCTTGGTTTCAATATCACTTTCTAATTCTTCCAAACGGTCTTCTTTTTCATCGAGTTCCTCGGCTAGCGATTGTAATTCGTTTTCCTTTTCCTCTAAATTGTCTTTTCTATTTTTGATGTCGCTTTCTAGTTCATCCAACACTTCCTCTTTTTCTTGTATTTGATACTCTTTATCGCTGAGTTCTTCTTCGAGAGATTGGAGTTCATTTTCTTTCTCATCCAGATTTTCTTTTCTACTTTCCATTTCATCTTCGATCTCATTCAGTTCTCCCTCTTTATCCTGTAGATGTTCATCTTTCTCACTAAGTTCTTCTTCGAGAGATTGCAATTCATTTTCCTTTTCGTCTAAACTTTCTTTTTTACCTTCTAGTTTAGATTCGAGTTCTTTCAGTTCTACCTTTTTTTCCTGGACCTGTTTTTCCTTATCGTTAACTTCACCCTCTAAAGATTGTAGTTCGTTTTCTTTCTCCTCTAACGTATCCTTTCTATTTTCGATGTCACTTTCCAGTTCATCTAATTTTTCTTCTTTTTCTTGTATTTGATCCTCTTTACCATTTAGTTCATCTTCTAGTGATTGCAGTTCATTTTCTTTTTCAGTTAATGTCTCCTTTTTATCTTCAATTTCATCTTCTAAATCTACCAATTCCCTCTCTTTTCCTTCCAATTGTTCCTTTCTTTCTTCTAGTTTCTCTTTAAGTTCATTCAATTCATCTTCTTTTTTCTGTAGCTCCTCATCTTTCTTTTCCAGTTCTTCTTCCAGAGACTTTAATTCATTTTCCTTCTCATTGAGGTCGGTTTTTCTACTTTCTAGTTCCTCTTCGAGTTCGTTTAGTTCACCTTCTTTATCCTGCAGTTGTTCATCTCTCTTTTCCAATTCTTCCTCTAGAGACTGTAATTCCTTTTCCTTCTCCTCTAGATTTTCTTTTCTACTTTCGATATCGTCTTCAAGCTCATTCAATTCAGTTTCTTTTTCCTCTAGCTGATCATCTTTTTCTTTGAGTTCTTCTTCGAGAGATTGTAGTTCATTTTCCTTCTCCTCTAGACTTTCTTTTCTACTTTCGATATCCTCTTCAAGTTCCTTCAGTTCTTCCTCTTTTTCCTGCAGTTTTTCATCTTTCTCACTAAGTTCTTCTTGGAGAGACTGAAGTTCGTTTTCTTTCTCATCCAAACTTTCTTTTCTACTTTCGATATCCTCTTTTAATTCCTTCAATTCAGTTTCTTTCTCCTCAAGTTGTTCTTCCTTATCACCCAGTTCGTCTTCGAGGGATTTTAGTTCGTTTTCTTTCTCATCCAAACTTTCTTTTCTACTTTCGATATCCTCTTTTAATTCCTTCAATTCAGTTTCTTTTTCTTGGATTTGCGATCTCCTTTCATCTAGTTCGTTTTCGAGGTCAATTAATCCGTTCTCTTTTTCCACGAGATCGGTTTTTAGATCATCTAATTCCTGTCTTCTGCTTTCCAATTTCTCCTCCATTTCGTTCAATTCATTTTCTCTATTTTCTATCTCCTCTTTTGTCTTCGTTAACTCTTTCTCTTTTGCTTCTAACTCTTCTTTTCTTTCTTTCAGTCTATTTTCCTTCTGTTCCAACTCACTTTCCCATCCTTCGTTTTTGACCTCTCTCAAGTCAATATCATTCTCTCGCTCATCCAACCTGTTTTCCCAATCTTCAAATTCTTTCTGTTTATCGGTCAGTTCATCTTCCATCTCTTCTAGTTCCTTTTTCTTAGTTTGAAGTTTTACCTCTTGATTCGATAGTTGTTTGTCTCGGCTGTTTAAAACATCCTGGTATGAATCTAGATCATCTTCCCTCTCATTGAGACGGTCCTCCAACTGGGTAAGAGTTTCCTCCCAACTCTCGATCTCGTTTTCGACCTGACTAAGCCCTTTTTCTTTCTCTTCTAATTTTTCTTCTCTATCGGAAAGAACCGTTTCTCTTTCGTCGAGTCGATTCTTCCGTTCATCTAATTTTATCTCTTTATCTTGTAGGTCGTCATCTTTCTCTTCGAGTTCCTCTTCCAAGTCCTTCAATTTTGAATATTCGTTATCAAGCTCTTGTTCTCTTTCCTCAATAGACTGGCTCCATCTTTCTACGTGTTCTTCCCTCTCCTGGATCTTATCTTCTAGTTCATATAAGACTTCCTCTCTTTCATCTAATTTTTCTTCAATTGTCTTTACACGTTTTTCTTTCTTCTGTACTTTCTCTTTCTTATCTTTCAGTTCTTTTTCTAATTCATCCAATTCTTCTTTTTTACTATCTAATTCCTTCTCCCTCTCGTCAAGATCGTTCTCTCGTATTTCTATCTCAGAATACCTCTCATCTAGCCCCTCCTCAATGGTCCCCAATTGTTCCTGCCAAGTATCTAACCTTTCTTCCCTTTCTTCTATGTATTCTTCTAGTTCTTGGATCTTATTAGAGCTTTCTTCTAACTGGTCTTCATAATCGATCAACTTTTCTTCCCAAACATTAATATCTTCTTTTGTTTCGATCAATATTTCTTCTCTTTCATCTAGCTTTTTCTCCCTCTCCTTAAGATTGTCTTCTCTGTTATTAAGATCCATTTCCCACCCTTCGAGCTTTGTTTCCTGGATATCCATATTGTACATCTTCCTTGAAACTTCTTTTTCTTTGTCTTCAAGATTGTTCTCCCAATGTTCTAATTCTTCTTTTATTTCTTCAACAGATTTTTCTCTTTTTTCTAGATCTTTTTCCATCTCTTCAAGGTTTTCTCTTTCGTTTTCCAATTCATCTTCGTATTTCTCAAGTTCCTTTTTCCTCTCCTCGATCTCACTTTCTTTTTGCTCGAGTTTCTCACTCTTTTCAACGAGTTCTTCATCTTTTTTGGAAAGATTTTCTTCCCATTCTTCCAATTCAGCCTCTCTAAGGTCCTGTCTTTTTATTCTTTCTTCCAACTCTTTTTCTTTTTGATTTAAAGATTCAGAACGTTCATCTAGTTTTTCTTCTCTTTCTTCTAAGTTCGATTCCCATCCCTCTAAAGAATTTTTTTCCTTTTCCAATTCTTCTTCTAGTCCAAACAAATCATTTTCCCAATTTTCCAGTTCATTTTTAGTCTCGATTATCTCCGACTCTCTGTTTTTCAATTCCTCTTTTTCATTCTCAATATCGTCTTTAGTTTCCTCAAGTTGCTCCTCCCATCCTTCTAAATTGGTTTCTTGCATGCCCAATTTCATATCTTTTTTCTCTAGATATTCTTCGAAATCCTCTAATTCCTTTTCTTTTTCTTTTACCGTTTCTTCCCATTCTTTTATTTCTTCTTCTTTTCCCTCTTGTTCCTTTTCTTTTTCTTCCAATTCCTGCTGTTTTTCCTTGGTTTTCCCTTTCTCTTCTTCCAATTCCTGTTCGATATCTTCTATTTCCGCTTCTCTTTGTTCTAATCTCCTTCGCTTTCCCTGTAAAGTATTCTTTTCGGATTCGATCTCTTCCCTCATCTCTTTGAGACTCTTTCTCTTCTGTTCTTTTTCTGCTAATCCAGATTTTAATTTTTTTTCTTGTTTTCCGATACTTTTCTTAATTTGCTCTAGACTTTCTTCCCTCTTTTGCAGTTTTTTTTCCTGTTCTTTGATCTTTTGTTCTTTTTCTTTTATCTCATCTTTTTTTCTTTCTAACAACTCTTTTTCCTTTTCTATATCTTCTCTTTTTGGCTTTTTCATCTCAGATTGTTTTCTCTTGAGTTTTCTTTCTCGCTCTTCAAGTTCCTGTTCGAACTGTTTCAGTTTATTTTCTTTATTTTCAAGATCTTTTTCCTTTTTCAATAGTTTTTCTAGTAACTCATTTATTTCTTCTAAATTAGCATCCGAATCTGTTTTCCCTTCATTCAAGTCTTGAATATCGACTTTATTTTCTTTGATTAATTCTTTAACAGATTTTTCCTTTTTCACATCTAGAGCCTCAGATTCCTCACTAGGGTGGTCTTTTTTTCTTTCGTACTCTATCCCGCTCTCTAGTCTTTCATGGCTACTAGTACCCAACTCCAAAATCAGATCGATGTCGATATTATCAGTGATTTTACAATCTTCGAACTTGGAGATGATCTGGTCCACATAAAAATTTGGGGTGGAATGGGAATAGGAATAAAGCTCTATGATGTTTTCGTCGTTCGAGGAGAGCTCAGCTATTTCAGTTAACGCTTCTCTTCCCTGATATCTTTTCTCAGTTTTTTCAACCTCAGCAGCCACAGGGCTAGCATTTTTAAAAACGATTTTACCTTCATATTCAAAGCCCCCCTCCTCATGGATGAGTTTCATGTATCCATCGATATTTTGTCTCTTTGACTCATCGATCAGCTTTTTTAAAGGTTCATCACCTCCTAAAGAGTGCAATATCCTTTTACCGGCCGGTATTTCCATGGTGAAACTCCTCCTTGCTTCTCGAGATATTCTCACCTTATATGAATAGACCTAATCATATAGAAGTTTCGGTTGATTTCCAGATGTAAAGGTGTAATAAAAAATGAAAAAACCTTTTAGAACTTTTAAATTTTTTCATCCAAGAATTTTTCAGCTTTGTATAATGCGATGGCGGTATGTGGATGGGTGATATCATTCTTTTTCAACATTTCGTAGGCCCTCTCCACTGAGATTTTTATCACCTCTATATCCTCTCCTTCGTCGTGATTTATTTTTCCTCCTTCTTCAGCATCTCCCCAAAAAAGATGAGTTTTTTGGTCATTCAAACTTGCAATAGGATGATACTCACACAATTTTTTACAACTTTTGAGAACATATCCCGTTTCCTCTTCAAGTTCTCTCTCAGCCGCATCCTCCGGCTTTTCACCTTCTTCTATAAAACCAGCGGGAAGTTCTATAATCTTTTTGTCAATAGGATGCCTGTAATTTTTGATCAAAACCAACTCATCGCCGATCAGAGGTAAAACACCCGCAAAATCTGGTAGATCCAAAATCGTATAGATTTTCTCAGTTCCATCTGGAAGGACTACGTCCTCCTCTTTCAATGTAAAAAAAGTGGATTCCGCAATCTTTCGAGTATCTTTCTTTTCCCATCGAGGCATATTCACACAAAAGCGATAGGACCTATTTTTTTATTACCCAAAGAATAGGACTTCGAGAAGAAAAATGACTCCCAAGATAAGGAAAATACTGCCGGCGATCATATCTATCTTTTTGCTCTCTATAAATTCTCCAATTTTAGACCCTAAAAGAACGCCTATAGCTATGATAGTTCCCATGCCGATTAGAGCACCTATCAGAACAAATAAAGGTGAACTGTACCGCGCGACCAATGCTACGATAAGGAGCTGTGTTTTGTCACCCATCTCCGCAAAGATGGAAAGTAAAAAAGAGCTCGTGAAAACACCACCTCTTCTTTCTGCTAACTCTATCTTTTCTTCATCCTGAAAAAAAAGAGTATTTATCCCAAAGAAGATGAAAAGTATAGATGCGATCATCTTGACGTAAATTAAAGGTATTAGTTGAAAGACTATAGCTCCAACAGCTACGGCTAGTATAGTAATGACTGCTATTCCCGAAAAGACACCTAAAAAAACGCTCCTGTTTTCATATTTTGAAGCTAGAGATATTGTAATCAGTTGGCTTTTATCTCCTAGTTCCGCCACGAACACGGATGAAAATGTAATCGCGATTATAAACAACCAAATCATCGAGACATCTTCTATTTAAAGATATAAATAGCTTTTGCCGATAGATTGGTTTTAAATAAGCAGAAAAACTTTCTATAAATAGTATCAAGCATTCGATTCACATTAGGTTTATATCGGAAGAGGTTATAGATGAAAGAGGTGAAAAATCTTGAAAATTTCACCGTTAATTCTACAACCACATCATATGGATTTCTTCAAAAATCTGTTCCACGAGTTGAGAAAAGAAGGGCATACCGTGGGATGTTTGGTGAGAGGCGATAAGATCAATCGCCGTATTCTTTCAACATCTGATTTGAAATACAGTTTTTTTGGTAATGAACCCCGAGGTCATCTTCCTGGTTTCGTGACTACTACCCGGAACAAGATGTCTCTCGTCAGCAAACTACTCGTTTTTAAACCCGATCTCATATTGTCAGTCAATAGTCTTCCTCCTTCCCCTTTTAATTCGATATCTAGTATGAAATCCATAGTCTTCTTAGATACCAAGCTCAGAAAAAAAGATGAAAGAAATTTATTCAATTACGCTGACAAGATAGTGACACCTGATTGTTATCCCTTCGATGTACCGACTAAAAAACATCTTTCTCACCCAAGTTATCACTCTCTCGCGTATCTTCATCCGAATAGGTTCAAACCTGATCATCAGGTATTAGAGAAACTTTCTATTGCTAAGAAAGATTATGTCTTCGTGAGCTTTGCAAGGAAGGATAGGTTCGATCATAAGGATAATAATTTACTTCAGAGGAGAGAAAAGATAGACATCGTTAGAAAATTGGAGGAGCATTGTGAAGTTGTAGTCGATGGAAGGGGTTCTGTCCCTAGACCTTTGAATGAGTGTGTCCCATCGATCTCTCTTGATGAGTATAATCATCTTTTGGCTGATGCTAAATTGGCGGTGGGCGACGATCCTATAATATCTTCTGAAGCGGGAGTCTTAGGAGTTCCTTGGATTTTCATATCCAACTCTACAGACCCAACTCTAGAAGAGCAGGAGATCCAATATGAGATAGGGAGTAGGGTACCCAATATTGAGGAGGCAGAAAAACTTGCAGAGATGATATTGACTGAAGAGATCGAGCCGGACATCGAACAGGCCCGAAAAAGAATATTGACAGACAAGATTGATTTAACGAAAGGTATGATGAAGATTGTAGAAGTTTATGACCGAACACTTGAAAGATGAATTAAAATCATTCAAAGCTGGAAGTGGTTGGTTAAATATGGGTAGATGGTTCGAAGATGAATCCTTCTGGGAAGAGTTTAAACAGATTTTGTTTTCGGAGGAGAGGATAAAGAAGACGCCATATCAGGTCGATAGATTTATCGAACTTCTTGATTTGAAAAGAGGGGATAAAATCTTAGACCAATGCAGTGGGATAGGCCGCCATTCTCTAGAGTTAGCTAGAAGGGGATACGAAGTGACCGGTGTAGATATCACTGGAAAATATTTAAAGGAGGCAAGAGAAAAAGCTGAAAATGAAGGATTGAATATAGAGTTCGTTCAGGCAGACATTAGAGACTTCAAAAGAGATAATTTTTATGATGCATGTATCAATTTTTATACGTCCTTTGGATACTCTGAAGATGAGGATGAAAATATCAAGGCTATCGAAAACGTTCACTCTTCTTTAAAACCAAAGGGAAAGTTTTTGTTAGATGTGATGGGAAAAGAGGTATTAGATGAGATATACACCGATGAGGATCTATGGAGATTGGACGACGGATATTTTCTAGAAAAGAGAAAGATCAGGGATGATCTCGACATGCTGGAGAGCAAATGGAAATTTATAAAAGATAACGGCGAAGTCAAAGAACACAAATTTATGTACAAACTTTATACTGAGGAAGAGATCAGAAAACTTTTGAAAGAGGTGGGCTTTGAAGAAATAAATATTTACGGAGACCTTGACGGCTCTAGATATGGTAAACAGGCAAGTAGATTGATAGCAGTCGCCCAGAAGCAAATCTAGATGTTGCATATTTTTTAAAGCCGAGATCAAGGGGGAAATATTATATCCTATATGCTTAGTTGAACATTTTGAATGATAGACCCTTATGGAAGAGAGATAACGAATCTCCGCATTTCGCTCACGCAGGATTGTAATCTGAGATGTTTTTATTGTCACCGTGAGGGAGAAGACCAAGCAATCGAGAATACAAGTCTAGAACTCGATGAAGTAAAACGACTATTAGAAACCGCGTCGGAACTTGGGGTGTACAAGGTGAAATACTCCGGTGGTGAGCCTTTGCTCCATCCTGAAATAGAGAACATCGTAGAATATTCCTCGAATTTGATGGATGATGTCTCCTTGACCACCAACGGCGTTCTTCTCGGGCAGAAAGCAAACACGTTGTCTGAGGCGGGTCTAGACAGAGTGAACGTAAGTTTAGATGCCGATAATCAACAAACCTACAAAAAAATAACTGACGAATCTAAACTCTATGAAGTCAAAAGAGGGATAAAAAGAGCTAATGAGGTTGGAATTTACCCTGTAAAGATAAATATGCTGTTGATGAAAGGATTGAACGATGACTCTATCGAGGAAATGATAAACCTTGCTAGCGAAACAGGCTCAATCCTCCAGATTATAGAAATGACCAGTAACGAGGAAGGGAAAAATAGGAGTTTCTACCAAAAATATCATATTTCTTTGAAAGAACTAGCTACTGAGCTTGGAAAAAGAGCCGTCAGAACAGAAACTAGAAATATGCATGCTAGGAAAAAGTATTTTTTAGAAAATCCTGAAGTAGAAGTAGAACTAGTGAGGACTATGCATAATTCAAAGTTCTGTCAAAACTGTACTCGATTGAGAGTTACTTCAAAAGCAGAATTGAAACCGTGTTTGTTGAAAACCGATAATCATGTCCCGGTTAGAAAGACTATACAGAACGGTGGAAACATAAAAGATAAGTTTATCGAAGCTATAGAGAGGAGAGAACCCTATTGGGGCGATGGAGATGGATGAAAAAAAAGCTATAGTGACAGAAGAAGATTTCGAGATCAGCGAATTGAAAGATCGGGTTATGTCCCGAAAGGATGGCGCAGTAGTTGTATTTAACGGGGTTGTGAGAGCAGATAATAACGGTGAAAAAGTCAAAAAGCTAGAGTTGCAAAGGTACGAAGGGATGACTGAGAGTGAATTAGAAAAGGTTAAAGAAGAGGCTATTAACAATTTTGAAATCACCGACCTTGTGATAGTTCATAGGCACGGTGAAATGGAAGTGGGAGATAATATTGTCGGGATAGTTGCTAGTGCCCCTCACCGAACAGAGGCGTTCGAGGCCTGTAAATATTCAATTGACAGGATAAAGGAAAAAGTCCCACTTTGGAAAAGAGAAACCACAGAAAGTGGAGAATCTCGATGGCTGGACAGACAGGGTGAAGAAAAGAGGTGAATGAAGTGGGAATGGTTGATATAGGTGGTAAGAAAAAGGTTACTAGACTCGCGAAAGCTAGGGGTATAATCGAACTCACTGATGATAGTATAGAAGCTATCCAAAAAGGCGAGGTTAAAAAAGGAGACGTCTTCCAGGTAGCGGAGATATCTGCGATTCAGGCAGTTAAAAAAACTCCTGAATCCATCCCTCATTGTCATCCGATTCCTATAGAAGGCATCGAGGTATCGTCTGAAATAAATGATAACGTTATCGAGGTGGAATGTGAAGTTAAGGCGGTTTATAAAACAGGGGTGGAGATGGAAGCTCTTGCAGGGGTCAATGCCGCGCTATTGACCATCTGGGATATGGTAAAGTACTTGGAAAAGGATCAAGACGGCCAATATCCCAAAACCCGTATTAAAAACATTTCTATTTTGAATAAAAAGAAGGTGGATAATGATGGGCCATGAAGAACACAAACACAATGCTCCAGATCATGTGAGATGTGGTGTCATAACAGTTAGTGATACGCGAATTGTGGATAACGATGAATCCGGAAAAAAGATCCGAGAGATGTTGATGGAAGAGAAACATGAGATAGTCGGATACGAAATAGTTAAAGATGATCCCGAGGAGATAAAAAGTGTTATCGAATCGATCGATGCTGAGGTCTATATACTGAACGGAGGAACGGGGATCAGTAGCAGGGATGTGACCCCCGATGTTCTCAAAGAGATTCTAGATAAAGAACTCCCTGGGTTCGGCGAGGCATTTAGAAATTTTAGTTTCCAAGAAATAGGTTCTGCTTCGATATTGAGCAGAGCTCTAGCCGGTATTTCTGATAAAGAGATTTATTTCGCTTTACCGGGTTCCACATCTGCAGTCGAACTTGCCATGGAGGAACTTATCTTACCTGAGATAGGCCATATGGTTTACGAGGTGAACAAGTGATGGAGAAACAGCGTCCCTTCGGTGAGCTAGTACCTTATGATGAAGCTTTATCCTCTCTTTTGAAAGAAGTGGAGCCGGTAGATAGAAAGGAGACGATATATCTTGATGACGCCTTCGAGAGAGTTTTAGCAAATGATGTAGAAAGCGATATGTTTGTTCCTCCTTTTGATAGAGCGGCCATGGATGGTTTTGCTGTAAAAGCTAAAGACACTTTTGATGCCGGTAAATTCGATCCGGTCGATATGAAAAACGTAGACAAACTTCACGCCGGAGATTCACCCGAAAAAGCCTTGAAGAAGGGAGAATGCATCCAGATAGCCACTGGTGCCCCGATGCCGGAAGGAGCTGATGCGGTCGTTAAGGTTGAGGTGACCGAGAAGGAGAACGACCTAGTGAACATATATCAGCCAGTTCATCCGGGCGAGAACGTTTCACCAAAAGGAGAAGATATCGAAAAGGATGAGACAGTTTTGAAAAATGGTCTATTTCTTACTTCATCGAGAATCGGTGCTCTAGCGGCTATGGGAAAAGAAAAAGTAGGAGTGTACGAAAAACCGAAGATAGGTATTATACCTACAGGGGACGAAGTGGTGCCGATCGACGGAGAATTAGGTCCGGGTCAGATTTACGACGTGAACTCTCATACCCTTACCTGCGTGGTAAATAAAAATGGGTGCAGACCTTTTAGTGAGGAAGTGGTTCACGATTCTATTGAAGGTCTGAAAGAAGGCATCAGGAGGGAGACAGGGGAAATGGAAATGGTAATTTTCTCTGGAGGTAGTTCTGTGGGGGATAAGGACATCCTTATCGATGCTTTAGATTCGATCGGCGAGGTTATCTTTCATGGCGTAAAACTAAAACCCGGAAAACCCACCTTGTTCGGTAAAGTCGAAGGTACTCCTGTTCTGGGTATGCCTGGATATCCCACCTCATGTTTAAATACAGCTCAACAATTGATCAAACCTGTATTGAGAAAGTTATCAAGGCTGCCTGAACCCTCTGAAAGACATACTAAAGCGGTACTTCAAAAGAGAATAACGTCTTCACTCGGGCGACAGCAGTACATGACCATAAAACTTGAGGATGGAATGGCTCACCCCGTATACAAACAATCGGGTGCGATAACTAGCATGGCTAAAGCTGATGGTTATTTTGAAATACCAGAAAACGTTGAACTGGTAGAAAAAGGAGATAAGATCACGGTCACTTTGTTCTAACTGGCACTTCAATCTACTATTTTGACATCTTTTCCCCGGTTTACATCTTTTATCAGTTGTTGTGCCACTCTCGTTCCTTTTCTTATCTTTATAGAACCGTCTTGCCCTACGGTCACTGTGGAGAGATATTCATTTCCTGAGAAGAGGTCTACTGTTTTTCCGACTCTCTCTCTGCCCGCTTCGATAATCACTTTTTCTTTCTCAATTAAAACATCTACACTTTCTCCCCCTGTCTTGTTTTCTACCACTTTTCCTCGTTCTCCTCTATCTTTCAAGGGTTGTACGTCTATCTTCAAACCCAGATGATCCTCTATCCTTGAGATATTTTTTCCGTTTTTGCCGAGGAGTCTTGGTATCTCACTATCGGGGACATAAACAGTCACTCTATCAGAACCAGAAACCTCGACCTCTGTTCTTCCACTGACGTATCTGTTGATCTCTCTCTTGATTTCTTTCTCTGCTATTTCGTGGACTGGTTTACTTCTCTCTTTTCCCTCCACCGGCATAACGACCACCTGTTCTCCGTAGGAGTATACTTCATATTCCGTAACACCCGATTCAAAATCTCTCACCTCTATAACAGGTCTAGCAAGGTCCTCTTCAACCATGCCTTCAGGTACCTTTACGGTATAAGTTATATCATAAACCTTTCTGATCTGGGCTTCCTCCACAAAAACTATCGTGTCAACGACCTGAGGTACCATACCGAGTTCGATCCTGCCTATCAATCTCTGTAGCGCATCTATAGCTCGGTTGGCATGAGTGACGCCTATCATGCCTACCCCTGCTAATCTCATATCTGCAAACACTTTGAAGTGAGGAGTTTTTCGAACCTCATCGTAGATAGTATAATCTGGTCTTACAAGAAGTAGTATATCGGCTGTATTTTCCATCTTACCGTCTAATCCGCTGTATTGGGTTATATCGTCCCCTACTTGAAGATCTCTTGGGTCTTCCATAGTCTTGACAGTAAATTCCTTATCCTTCAGATATTCTGCGATAGCCTGTGCTAGAGTGCTCTTGCCGGCTCCAGGTGAGCCGGCAAGTAGAACGCCCCTTTGTCTTTCCGATAATCTACCCTTTAATTCTTCTGACATCCTATAATCTTCTAAAGAAACTTTCGCTACGGGTCTAACCGCCGTTATCTCGAATCCGTCAGAGAAAGGAGGTCGAGAGATGACGATACGGATGTCTTCGAGTTGAACCACCGTAGCTCCTCCCTTGTCCACTTCGATGAACCCATCTGATGATCTTTTAGCGTTCTCTATTATGTTACGGGCCAAGTCCTGAAGATCTTTTTCGGTCAAAACTTCTTCCCCAATCACTTCCGTTCTGATGTCCCCTGGTATGCCTTTTTTTGCCTTTGGTTTGATTCCCTTTCTTAGATGGATCGACATCACGTCTTCGTCGAAATAATCTACGATCTCGTTTTTGTGCTCTTCCTCTTTTATTTCAGGTTCTAAATATTCTATCTTGCACCCTTTTGCTCTCCCTACTTCAGCCTGGACGATATCACTAGTTAATAGGATGGCGTTTTCCTCCATCGCAATCGATCTTATCATCGAGTCGATCTCGCCGCTTGAGGCCAATTCTTGATCTCTCGCCCCCGGTCTTTTTCCTTTGAAAAAAAGATTTATTTCCCCTTCCTCGTCAAATTTTTTCAATTCTTGGATCTCTTCGAGACCGCTCATCCCGGTCTCCTGTCCTCTATTGGCTTGTGATTCGAGTTCAAATATGACCGCTTCAGGTATGATTATATCTGCACCTCTGTACACACCGTCCTCTAACTTGCTTGTGATGCGGCCGTCGACGATAACGCTAGTGTCGGAAACGATCTTCATGTTTATCATTCAATAAACCTTTCGTTAAATACTTTTGCTCATCACTTCTCGATCATTAAGTAACTTAAAACATCAACGGCATTCCTATATCGGCTCATATCTGTAGATAGACTCTTGGTATTTTACCTTTCTAAATTGTCAGACGATCGAGACATTCAAGGCTGAAAACACCCTATTTTGACCCGATATAGCCTGGATATTAGGGAAATATATTTATATTAATAGTCTATTAAGGGTCTGGGAGAAGGGTATGACGCTCTCCCTCGAAATAAGGAGGAAAAAATATGAGCATGGAAAAAATAAGTGTAGCGAAAGCCAAAGAGATTGCGGAGAAAAAGAACCTCAAACCGGGCTTAGTAAAAGGCACTGACGGGATACAGTTCACCAAGGGTAACAACGACAGGATAAAAACGGTATCCTGGCGAGAATTTGAAGAAAAACTCGAAGAAAGAGATCTTGCAGTTTACGAGTCTGGCGGCTGGATGAAGATAATGAGCGAAGAATGAAGGGGACTGAGCAATACTCAGTCCTCTTTTTTTATTTTATTCTATCTTATTCAAGATAAACCTTTTTAACTTTGAATTGTTGTCTTTAATCATAATGATAGAGATAACACACAGATGGGGCTTAGCTAAGAGAGGAAAATGGAATATAAAGGATAAAGAGATCGTAGTACCTAACATTTTTTTTCTAGATGGGGTTTCATTTGATTCGCCAAATGAAGCCGAAGTAACTATTTCTACAGAATCTAATCCTTCCTTAAAGATTCCTCCTTCTTTTTTTAAGGAGACTGAGACTAATAACGAGTATGATTTCCCGTATACGTTTGCTTATCCTGAAGGATTATCAGATGGCCTGATCGAGGAGAGGGGAGGGAAGCAAAAAATACAGATCTTATTCGATCAGGAGCCAAATCTAGAGGCAGAACTGTATGTTCTTGGTAATGCTCCCCAGCTTTTACAGAGGAGCGGGAAACTATACGATAAAATAATAGAGTTGAGAAAAAAGATAGATTATCACAAATTGATCTACACACCGGGTATAGCCCAGCCGAACAATATGGCTTTATTGTCATACTTAGGAGTGGATCTTTTCGATTCTTCTTTTTCGGAGATGATGTCCGCTGAAGGTGTAGAACTATTTGATTGGATTGGTTTTCCGGGAAACGTTGAAAATAATCCACGACACCTTTTAGATGAGCTTGAACTTATCAGGAAAAGCATAATAAAAGGCAGGATAAGAGAACTCGTTGAAAACCGAGTCAAGTCTGAACCTTGGATGGTCGAAATATTGAGGAGAGCTGACAAGGACTACGGACTCTTTTCGAAAGGAACACCTGTAACTGGAGACGATTTTTCCGTCACCACTCGAGAGAGTCTTACACGTCCCGATATCGAGAGATTCAAAGATAGGATAAAGGGTAGGTACAATCCTCCTGATAGAGACGTACTCCTCTTGTTTCCTTGTTCCGCTAGAAAACCTTACTTCCAATCGAGATCTCACAAAAGGTTCAGGGAGGCGACGCAGCAAGTGAACTGGACAGATATTCACGAGGTATCACTGACTTCGCCTCTCGGTGCAGTCCCGAGAGAACTTGAATTATTTTATCCAGCACAGCAATATGATATCCCGGTCACACACAAATGGTTCGAAGAAGAGAAAAAGATGATCCTAGATCAGCTTCGTCATGTTGTTGAGAAGGGAGATTACAATCACATGATTTCTCATCTTCCTCCTGATCTGTCATTTGTAGGCGAAGAAATAGAATGTGTCGATACTGCAAAAGATTCTCATCCCACTTCTAGTCAGGCTATCGATAGACTTACCGAAACACTCAAAGAGCACGTAGGAGAGAAAAGAGGCAAAAATCAGAAGTTTTTACTGGAGAATTTAGAATCCTTTGCTAGATTCCAGTTTGGCGAGGGTAGTGAAAAACTCCTAGAGGCTTCCAATATCAAGGGGAAATATCCTTGGTACAAGATAATGGGAGAGGAGGCCCAGAGAGGTATGTTGGTTCCTGAAAGAGGATTGATATCTTTGACTTTAGAAGGAGCAGAGGTATTAAAGAAGATGGGGATAAATCTTGTGGAGATAGACGATTTCGATCCGAAAGGCAGCGTCTTTGCTGTAGGTGTTAGAGATGCTGATGAAGATATAAGACCGGAAGACGAGGCGATAGTAGTTCACGAGGGCGAATTAAAAGGTGTAGGACCTGCAGTGATGTTTGGAGAGGAGATGAACGAGGCCAATAGAGGTGAAGCGATCCGACTTCGACACTACGCATGATATGAAAGTCTATTCATATATTCTTTATATCTGGATGGGTTTCAAGGATCATCCCCTCGACTTTTAGTGGTTTTAGATGATTAGCGAGGTCTATAGCCTCCTTCAACTTCGATTTGTATTCCGAGTAGATCGTGTATTTCTGCTCGTCAATTTCCACTTTATCTCCTTTTTTCTTGTTTAACATTATCCCTGCCTTTTTGCTGTTCGGTCCCCCAGCGGCTCTCACTATTTTGATTATCTCATCATTGTTTATACTGTCTACATACCCCTCTTCATCCGAATATATTTTCTTTGAATGTTTTCCTATCTCGATGTCTTCTGAACTTATTTCAGGATCGCCACGCTGCCTCTCTATTATCTGTTTCATTTTTTCTAGAGCTTCGCCGCTTTCTAAGAGTTTTTTTGCCTCTTCCTTTCCATCTCTTATTCCTCCTTTTTCGAGCACCATCCCTGCTAGAGTGGTAGATTTTTCTATCAAACTTGATGGTACTTCTTTTCCTTCAAGAGCCATCAAGGCTTCTTTTGCTTCGATAGCAGGTCCTATAGTATTTCCTATAGGTTGTCCTCCGTAACTCAGAGCACATGAGGTTTCAATCCCTATATCCTCACTAAGAGAAACAAAATCTCGCGCATATTTTCGACCGAGTTCTATGTTTTCGACCTTCGTGTTCGCACCCACTGGAATATCCATCACGAGGTATTCCGCTCCAGCTGATTTCTTCTTCGAGAGCACAGAAGCTAGGACCTGCGGGTACGGATCTATCCTCAATGGATATTCTGCTCTTATTATCATATCGTCGCTGGGAGCTAGATTCACCGCTCCTCCCCAGGCGATCGTACCTCCGACATCCTCTGCTATCTCTTTGATTTCACCTATACTGAGATCTACCTCGGCTAGAGTTTCAAATATATCTGCGGTGCCGCCAGCACTCGATATAGCTCGGGAACTTGTTTTAGGTATCATCAATCCTGCGGAAGCTACGATCGGAACGATCAGCAGAGTTATCTTGTTGCCCGGTACCCCTCCTATGCTATGATGGTCAAAGACTGGATGCCTGTCATATTCGATTGTGTCACCTGTTTCTATCATGGCATTGATAAGATATTTTATTTCGCGGTTGTTCATACCCTGGGAATATATCCCTGAAACATAAGCGGATAATTCAATATCGGAAAGGCGTTTATTAACTATATCTTGGATTATCTCCCTTATCCCGTGTTCTGAAAGTTCTTGTCCATCTAATTTTTCTTTTATATGCTCTACAGATTCCGGCTTTCCGGTCGGTTTGATCGTAACGATAGAGCCCTCTTCTACCTCGAGAAATTCCATCACATTCTCTACAAGGCCGATATCACCTTTCTCTACGAGGCTCTTTGATGTTTCGACTATCGTGGTACAGGTATTCTCTCCATGGTTCACATTCACCCTATCCTGACTTCTAAGCCCTATATCTTCTGCATCTGCGCTATTCAAGATGACCAGCTGGTCCCGTGCTTCGATATCAATTTTTTTTGCCTTGAGCTCCATAATAGATCACATCCATTTCTCCAATGCTTTTCTTAATTCCCGATGTTTTTCTGCATATTCTTTCAGATCGACACCTTCAGAGACAGCATCCACTGCTTGTCTCAGCGCTTTAGCTCCAGATCTAACCCCATCCGGATGTCCAGATACACCACCACCAGCTTGTATCTGAACTTCCATACCGCTCATCTTTATCAGTTCTGGTACCAGCCCCGGATGCAGTCCTCCACTCGCAACCGGCATCAATTTTGGAAGACCATGCATATCTCCTAGAAGTGTCTCTTTGCATTTGAGTTCTTCATCTACCTCTGCATGCATCTTTCCTGTTCCATAGGTCCCTATATGGAGAGCGTCTCCACCTGCCATCCTGACTATCTTCGAAATGACTGACATTGATATGCCATGGTGGGGATTTTTTGTTATCGCCCCGTGCATGGCTCTGTGTACGTGTATCGGCACATCAACTGAAGGGTCTTCTGCTAGCGCCTGAAGGCCAGAAAATCCAACAGTTAACACGTCTATCATCAACTGTCTAGCTCCGTTTTCTAAAGCGAGATCGGCGGCTTCCAATATCTTATGAGAAGTGGTGCTTATATTATGTGCATGGATCATCTTGTATCCCTCCTCTTCAAGTATATCTAGCTTTTCGCTGACTTCACTCACTCTCTCTTCGAGCGGACAAAAGTCTTGATCCACCAATGTTTCATCATCTTTAGAGTTGGTGAGTCCCCCTCTTCCAGCCTGATATACATAATCTGCGAACTCTTTTGGTGGTAGACCTATTTTCGGTTTAACGATGGTTCCGACAAGAGGCTTCTCGGGTCTATCTAAAATATTTCGTAGTCTGGTTATTCCGAACTGTGGCCCTGGATATTGTTTTACAATCTCCGAGGGGAGCTCTAATTGTACAAGCCTGACCCCTTCTAGTGACTCCAGCCCGAAAAGGTTACCGGCGATGATACTCAGGATCTGCGGTATTCCTCCTATATCGCCGGAGAAATCAATGACTGGATAGCCTATCCTGACTCTATTTCCCTGTGCTTTTGTGACTTTCGCACCATAATTTTTGAAAATATCCTCTGAAAGCGTTGTAGGATGGGTCCAAGTCCCCGTTGATTCTTCTTCTGCTATCCTCTTTCCTGCGGTTTTTATATTCAAGTCACTCTTAACGGTGTATTCACATATTATGTAGTCCTCTTGATCTAGTTCTTCATCCAAGGCAAGATAATCTATACTCATTCTTCCATCTCCTTTATTATCCTATATGCCCCATCAGGGGAGATCACGCCTTTTTCAGTTATGATAGAATCTACGTATTTAGAAGGTGTCGCATCAAAAACGGGATTGTTTATATTCACCTCAGGAAAATCAGCTGGATCGACTATCTCTGACGGATCGCGTTCTTCGATCTCGACCAGCTCTCCGAATGTAGTCTTGTTTGAAAACTTGTAGGTTTCGGCACAAACTGTTAACGGGACTCTACTCTCGTGAGCACATAGAGCGACCTGGGAGGTCCCGATCTTGTTTATCACGGCTCCATTAGAAGCTACAGTATCGGCGCCAACATATACTTTATCGACGCCCCTCATCTTATATCTCACCGCGGAATCGACTATAAGCGTAACTGGTATCCCGTATTCAGAGAGTTCTTTGATGGTGATGTATCCTTGTCTTTTTGGTCTTGACTCTGTCGCTATCACCTCTATGTTTTTTCCCTCGTCCCAGGAATATTTTATTGCTCCTATAGCCATGGAACTGTTACAGTGGGTAAGAATCACATCTCCGTCGGTTATCCTTTTCCCTCCATATTCAGCGATCTTATCTTTTGCTTCAAGCGATTTCTCTATGAATCTTGATGCTCTATTAACTATTTCTTTCTTCAATCCCTCTACTCCTTCAGATTCGACCGTCATAACGTAATTTATTGCATTTTCCAAGGAAACCGCGGTGGGTCTAGTCGAGCGTAGTCTTTTCGCGCCTTTCTCGAGCTCTGATTCAAGATCTTCAACGTCGTCTCCATCATAATTCTCGACGAGTCTTTTTAGAGCTAAGGCTCCAGCCCTAGCTATCTTTGCAGCTCCTCTTATCTCCATATTTTGGATCTTCTTGGCTATATCCTCTAGATCGTCACCCTCTAGTTCATCTAGATCCATGATATTATGTTTAATACTCCTAGTAGCATAAAATATTTTGGTGAATTAAGTCATAAAAAATCCAATAAAAGACTAAGGTCTTTCTCTTCTATGATAATATCAGATGCCTCTTTTACCTTTTTATCGGCTGGGTTGAAAGCTATCCCCGTACCTGCTTTTTTTAACATGGGGGCATCGATATGGCTATTTCCGATAGCTACTGTTTCTTTCTCCTCAAAATTCATCTCTGATAATAGTCTATCAAAAGCCTTACCTTTGTTTTTCAGTTCAACTTCTAAAATGCCTTCCCCTGTTAATCTACCATTTTTTTCTTTAAGATCGTTAGCCATAATCATATCGAAATAACTTTTTCCGATATATTCTGCGAGGGGTTTTAGCCCTCCACTTATAATCGCTGTCTCGTATCTTTCGCTGAGAACGGGGATACAATTTTGAAAACCGTCTATCAAAGGCACGTCTTTCAGTATTTCTACGATATCATCTCTGGAAATGTATCTATTAGTTCTTTTCCAAAGCTTAATATCCTTTTTCATGAAGTCCAAATCATCTATTTTACCATCCATAAAGGCCTTCAAAGAATCCTCATTATTTGTCCCAAAGTGTTCATGGACCCAGGCCCATGAACTGTGAACATCTACGAGTACTCCGTCCATATCAAAAACTACAAGTTCGGGTTTAGAGGTCATGTATTCTCAACGATCCTTTCCATCTCTTCTTTGTAATTTTTCAAAGCTTCAAAGCTTTCTTCTAGATCGTTTTCTTTTTTCGCTCGATTAGCCTTTTTTAGAAAATCGATCGGTTTGGTCACATCGATATCTTCATCTGCGACGTCTTTGAGTTTTTTCTTAGCATTTTTTATCTCATCCTTTAGGAAAGATACTAGTTTTTTCTTTATCGTTTCTTGACAAGTCTGGATATGACCTTCAGCCTCGTCCCATTCCTCTTCTTCGATTTTTTCCTTTGCTTTGTCAAGAGACTTTTTTACTTTCTCGATTTCAAAATCTAAATTTTCAGTGTGGCCGATTATCCTTTCGATTTTGGATATATCAGCGGAAAATTCGTCTTTAATTTCTTTTTGACTTCTTATACTTTTTTTAGTCTCTTCGATCAGCTCAAAAACTTTTTCGTATTCATTTTTCTCTTTAAGTTCTTCAACTTTATCTAAAGGAAATTCCTCCTCAAATATATCTTCATCTACGCCTTCTTTCAACGAATCGATTCTTCCTTCTATCTTTTCCTTGGATTTTTCTAGATAATGTTCTTCTAACTCCTCCAACTTAGCAAGTCCTTCTTCATAGTCGTTCTCTTTTTTATATCTTTCAGCTTCATCTATCATCTCTTCTCCTTCACTCATCGTGATATCGAACTCTTCAGCCCTCTCCAAAACGGACTTCATTTCGGATATCCTTTCCTCTATTTTTTTGTTGAGTTCCCGTGTTTCACCTTCCTTCCGCTCATACCTTTCCAATCTATCTTGCATATTTTTTATAGACTCTTCTATGATCTCAAAGGCGGCTTCTTCTTCACCTGATTCAATTTTTTTTATTGTATGGTCTATATCTTCAGTATATTCCCAGGCATCTATTCCCCTTCGTTTTATATCTCCCAAATAGGCGTTTGCCTCTCTGATCTTCTCCGATACTTTAGAAACATTAGAAGCCGAGTTTAATGCATCTATCACTTTATGAATACTTTTATCTATTTCCCCTTCATTTTTTGCTGATATTCCCCCCTCGATTTTCTCTTCTATTCTTTCTATATCTATATCCGATTCGATGCTAGATATCATCTCATTTGCTTCCTTGATCTTTTCTTCTATCAGATCATTCAGCCATTTTTTCTCTTCAAATTCGTCTAGCTTTCCTAAAATATCTTTTTGTATATCTTCGGCCCTTTTAGAAGCAACCTGATATTCACCGATCTCACACCCCTCATAAATTTTGTCTATCTTTTTTTCCATCTCAGAGACATCTATTTTTTTTGATAGGATACTTAGAAAATTTTCACATTTGTTTATGATCCTCATTATATTTTCTACATGCTCTATTTTCTTCTGTATTTTATCTGAGACTCTTTCACACTTATCTTCGTCTCCCTCCTCTTGGCCTTCTTTCAATTCACTTAGATCTTTTTTCAAGTATTTCATATCGAGACCTGAACTTTCAAATCGATCGATTCTTTTTTGATAGTCATCGATTTCATCTTGGAAATCTACAGTCCTGTATTCATCTTCATTTTCAAGAAAAGTGTCCTCGAGTTCTATATCTCCTTCAACAACATCTTCTTCACCTTCGTTATAACCTTCTTCATCACTTTCCTCTTCAAATATAGCTCCGCAGTTCGGGCATTGGGAGTCGTTCGCACCGACTTCGCTATCGCAGATAGGGCATGCGAAAGTCACTATCTCTTCGACTCCTTCTTCCTCGCCTGAAGAGATCTCATCATCGGTAACAATATCAGAGAACTCCATCTCCTTGATGTCTTCTAATAGTTCTTCATCTTCACTTTCCTCCAGGATTAAATCCTTGACTCTCTCGATACTCTCCTTCGGAACGCCTTCATTTATATCTACATCTAAATCGAACATCCATAAGATAGCTCCACAGTTTGGACATTCTCGCTCTTCTCCAGAAAGGCTAGAGTCACAGATAGGACAGTTTTCGGAGGAGTCCTTTGCCAATTAATAGCACCTCTGTAGTAATTTACTTTAGAGCCAAAGAGGATTATAAATGCTTTACGTTGAGATAATAGATTTCATCGAGTCTCTATCCCTCTTTACTTAAGATTTTATTACATTTTATACCCATAGTTCATAACCTCATAAGTATCTTTATCAAGTAATAAAGGAGTAAAGACGTCAAGACGCCGTTAAGAGCCATACCTAGACCGCTCACTGCCCCGCTCAATTTATCTTCTTGGATCATCCTTGCTGTTCCTAGTCCATGAGAGGTGACTCCCATCGCTAATCCTCTAGCTACACGATCTTCCACTCTAAATAGGTTCAAAATGGCAAGACCAATTGAATTTCCCATAATTCCTGTTATTATGACCAATATTGCGGTCAAAGCAGGTATACCACCAACCTGTTCACTGACACCGATAGCTATAGGGGTTGTCACACTTTTCGGAGATATGCTCAAAAGCACGTCTTCACTTCCACCGAGCAAATGAGCTATAAAGAAGGCGCTCAATATAGCTATCAAACCTCCAAATATTACCCCACTTGATATTTGTGTTGAATAATCTATGACAAAGTCTCTTTTTTTGTAGAGCGGTATAGCTAAACTTACTACTGCTGGACCGAGCAGAAAACTCAGTATCCTTGCACTTTCCATATAAACCTCATATTCTATACCTGCTGTATAAAGTAGTATAATTATAGATGTGATCGAAAGCATGACTGGATTAAGATAAAATTTCTTCCTAATATGATATAATCTGCTGAATATAAAATATACGGAGATAGTTAAAAATATTCCTAAAAGATTCATCTTAAAACCTCCACGATCTTACCGGTAAAGACGATTGTGATTATGAAGCTCAATACTAGTGCTCCTATGATCGGGAGAATTTCATCTATTAATAATCCGAAGTAGAGCATTATACCGACTCCAGGAGGTATAAACATTATACTCATGTTATCAACGAAGAATTCAGCTTCTCTTTCAACATCTTTTAAATCGATCATACCTCCTCCTAGAGCTAATACCAACAAAATCATTCCTAATACGTTGCCAGGTATCGGTAGATTACTCAGTTCCATTGAAACTTCCCCTAGAAAATAGAAACCAAATATGATCGCTAGGCCCTTATACATTTTACCTCACCTTTTAGCGTGAAGTATGTACTGAAAAAAGTTAATTTTTTCGATCCTTACTCTAAAATCCTTCTTAAGAAAAATATTTTTGATCTCTTCTTTTTCATAAAAGCTCGAAGGTTCTCCCAGCGATCGTTCTACGTATTCTATGAATTTTGTCATGTAGTTATTTGGGTCGAGTTCCAATATTATTATCTCTCCATCTGGCTTTGAAACTCTGATGATCTCAGTTAGACTCTTGTTTTTATGTTCAAAGTGGTGTAAAGCATCGATACAGAAAACTAAATCGAAGCAGTTAGAGTCGAAAGGAAGATTGCTAGAGTTTCCGACTATTTCATCTTGGGTCGGAGGGGCTCTTTCCAGCATCCCCTTTGATTTGTCTAGGACATAACCTTTGACTTCTGGTTCTATTCTTAGGATCGTTTCTATAAGTTTCCCGGTTCCTCCCCCCACGTCCAAGATTTTGTCTTTTTCGTTCAATTCAATATGGTTCAAGATATCTCTTTTGATATTTGGAAGGAACAACCATGATAGGTAATCGTACAATGGAGCTATCTCATCGAACATGTTGTCAATCCCAATTCAATTATTGGTTAATTCTCTACTTCCTCATCGAAACAAAGCATTTAATAATATCTACATAATCACCGGAAATATGGGAATATTAGTAGATGAAGATACGGAAGTCATCGTTCAAGGTATAACCGGTCAGCAGGGTATGTTCCATACTGAATATATGGAAGAATACGGGACGAACGTAGTCGCGGGCGTGACACCTGGCAAGGGTGGTAAAAAGGTAAAAGGTGTTCCCGTTTTCAATACAGTAGAAGGAGCAAAGGAAAAAGCAGGCGGTAACGCCTCGATAATATTTGTACCGGCGCCTTTTGCTAAGGACGCGGCGTTCGAAGCGATAGAGGCAGGGATGAATCCTGTAGTAATAATAACCGAAAGTATACCTGTTCAGGATTCTGCGAAGATCATGCGTCTTGCGGAGATGAACGGCACAACCATAATAGGCCCAAATACACCAGGGATAATCTCCCCTGGGAAGAGCAAAGTAGGGATAATGCCTAATCATATCTTTGAAGAGGGCAATATAGGCCTAGTCTCTAGAAGCGGTACTTTGACCTACGAGATCGTTAATACTATCACGGAAAAGGGGTACGGTCAATCTACTGCCTTTGGTCTAGGTGGAGATCCGATAGTCGGTATGGATTTCATAGATGCGCTGGATCGTTTTTCACGTGATGACGGGACAGATGCTGTCATAATGATTGGTGAGATCGGCGGAAGTGCAGAAGAAAAAGCTGCCAAACACATCCAAGAGAACATCGATAAGCCAGTAATAGCTTACATCGCTGGAAGGACTGCTCCTAAAGGAAAACGCATGGGTCATGCAGGAGCCATAGTTTCTGAAGGTGGAACCGGTACAGCAGAATCGAAGATAGAAGCTCTAGAAGGTGCGGGCGTTTCTGTTGCGAGGATGCCGACCGAGATAGGGGAACTGCTAGATAACGAGTTGTAGGACCCTATATATTCAGGATAGGGAGAAGATATAGTCTAAAAATCAGAGACAAGCAGTAAGTTTCGGCAATTCTTCTCCAACCTTACCTTTAAGAAAGTAATCTGAAATTTTGTCCGTTAGCGGAGTTTTTTCCAAGTTTATCTCGACGACCTCGGCTCCAGCTTTTTTCGCCGCAGATGGTAAAGACGCTGCTGGTTGGACCACTGCAGATGTACCTAGAGTAAACAAGAGATCACAACTCCTGACCTCATGCCAGGACCGGTCAAGCAAGTTTCGAGGGAGCTTTTCCCCAAAAAGGACAACATTGGGTCTAAGGAACGAATCGCATTTACAAGTAGGTATTCGATCGTCTTTAATCTCGTCTAGAAAGTCCCTTGTATCATACTTTTTTTGACAAGAGGGACATATCAATTTATTTAGGGAACCGTGTATCTCTAACACGTTTTTGCTTCCCGCTCTCTGATGGAGCCCGTCGATATTTTGGGTGATTATAGATTTCAATCCATGATCTTCTAGTTCGACAAGACTGTAGTGTCCCTCATGCGGCTCAGCATCGAAACTCTCTTCGATTTGAAGTTTGAATAATTTCCAACATCTTTCTGGCCCATCTGCGAAGGCTGAGGCACTCGCTACTTTTTGTGGATCGAAATCATCCCACAGGCCATCTTCTCCTCTGAATGGGGCTATGCCGCTTTCTACTGACGTACCCGCTCCGGTGAAGACTGTGATCTTGTCCGCGTTTTTTACAGCTTCAACTATTTCATCCATGATGGTTAAAAAAATAAAAAAAGTTTTAGAGGTGGGATTTTACCCTTTCTAGATTCTTATCGACATCTTCCGCAACATCGTCATGAATGCTGTTCCCGGCAGAATCCATAGTCACCAAGAAAGGACCCGCTTCTTCCACTCTGAACATCCAGAAAGCCTCTGGAATACCTAGTTCCTCCAAAAAATAAACGTCCTCGACTTCCCTTATCGCGTTGGCCATCAATGCTCCCGCTCCTCCGGTATACTGACAATACACGGCTCCATGTTTCTTTAGTGCTTTCAAAGTTCTTTCTCCCATTCCTCCTTTCCCGATGATCACTTTAGTTCCGAACCTTTCGATGAAATCATCTTCGAATATCTCCATCCTGATGCTGGTAGTTGGTCCTGCCGAGACGACCTTCCATTTTCCTTCTTCTTTATGGATCGCGGGGCCACAGTGGAACATAGCGTACTTTGAAGGATCGAAAGGCACCTCTTCGTCGTCGATATCTAACAGCTTTTCATGGGCGGCATCTCTAGCAGTGAATATAGTCCCGGTTATGTAAAATGCGTCTCCAACTCGCAACTCCTTTATTTTTTCATGGTTGAGAGGTGTTTCAAAGATGTTCATCTTACCACCTCTACTTCACCGTTAGAACTGACCTTCAGTTTAGCCTGTCTATTAGCCCAACATTGTGGAAGTACCGCTACAGGGTACGAAGCGGGATGTCTGTGAGCGTACTCAATCTTAACATCCAGAACGGTTGTTTTTCCTCCTACTCCCATCGGACCAACACCTAGTTCATTGGCCTTTTCAAGCAGTTCCTCTTCCAATTCTGCTATTCTACCTTCGGCATGTCTTTCGCCCACCGGTCGCAACAATGCCTTTTTCGCTAGCTCCATGGCTAAATCCGCTCCTCCACCTAGACCAATACCAACGATGGTCGGAGGACAGGGTTTACCGGCCATTTCAGCAATCTGGTCTAGCACGATCTCTTTCACTCCCTTCAAACCTCTTCCTGGTGTCATCATCTCCAGTCTGCTCATGTTTTCACTCCCTCCTCCTTTTGGTATGATATTTATGATCGCTTCATCTCCCTTCACGATATCCCAATGGATCGAAGGTATGAAGCGTCCTGTGTTATCGCCGCTGTTTTCATCACTGATCGGGTCGATCGCGTTAGGACGGAGAGGGATCGTTTCGGTTGCCCTTTTCACTGACTCATCAACGGTCCTTTTTAATTGACCGATCCACTTGAAATCTTCACCCACTTCTATAAAAAAGGTCTGTGTGCCAGTGTCTTGACAGATTGGTCTTTTTTCACTTTTCCCGACATCTATGTTTTCCAAGATCGCATCTAGTTGAACCTGCGCCCCTTCTTTTTCTTCTCTATCCTTTGCTTCTCGGAGTGCATCTTCTGTTTCTTCAGTAACGCTGGTCACGGCCTTTCGGATCCCTTCGACCAGATTCTCCTCAAGCTCTCCTTTATTCATATATATCAGGCATACAGATACATAAAAGAGTAAAAAAGTTTTCGAGTAAAAAAGATAAAAATTTTAAATTTTCTTACAGATCTCGCACATCATATCGTCCACTTTTTCTTGAGTGAGTTTACCCGATTCACTATAATTATAAATATTTTCAGCGATCTCTTCTATAGCCCCTTCTATATCCTTTGATAGCTCCGTTGTCTTACCTCTACTCCCTCTGATATATTGAGAGACGGCAGGCTGCGTAATATCCAATATCTCAGAGATCTCCACCTGTTTCAGTTCGTATTTATTATACAGTATGTAAGCGATATTTGCCTTCACGGTTGGCATATATTCATTGACGAATTCCTCGCAGCGCATGTTGTTATAGGGACAAGTTTGATGGTTTATTAATATATCCCTCCTTTTTCCTTTCTACCAAAACGAAAATATAAGATGACGCATGTTTTTTAATCAAGATGTACGATGTGGTAGAACCGTGTTCAGATTCGGGTGCCTACCGGGCGGAACCCAAAGAGAAAACTAAGATCGATCTTGAAGAACTTGAGGAATATCTAATCAAAAGGGAGTTTGAAATAGAATTTTCTTCTGAAGTCATTTTGCTTGTTCTCCATCCTAGATTAGATGTTGAAGTCGGAATATATCCATCGGGGAAACTCCTGTTTAAGACTACTGATGAGAAAATAGTCGATGAACTTTTTGAGGAGTTTACTGAGCTGGTTAAAGATTTTAAAAATACTTAAAAGACAAGCGATCTGATCACTTCGACAAATTTTTTGACTTCTTCTTCAGTATTGTACAGATAAAAAGATGCTCTATTTCCCCCTTCAAGTCCGTGAAAGCTGTACCAGGAATGGACGCACTGCTTACCTCCTCTCAGCAAGATATTTTCTTCATCCATCAATAGCGTTATCTCGTGGCAGCCCAATTCTTCTAGTTGAAAATTAAATATGCCGGATCTCTTTTCTGGGTCTTCGGGACCGATTATCTTAACCTTTTCTTTCAATTCCTCTGTCGCTATCGTATTCAACTTAATCTCGTGTTCTTCGATATTTTCTAATCCTATTTCTTTAATATAATCGACAGCGGGTTTCACTGCGGCGAGACTAGCAAAATTTTGAAGACCAGCTTCAAACTTAGCCGGAGAATCCTGCAGTGTAGCTTCGTCATATCTCGTAGATCTTACACCTCCTCCCCCGTAGATCAGTGGATCGAGTTCTTCTAACAATTTCTTTCTGCCGTAAAGAACACCTACACCAGTGGGACCGAGCATCTTATGAACGGAGAAAGCCAAAAAGTCCACCCCGATATCTTTCACATCTACTGGTTTGTGCGGGACGCTCTGTGCTCCGTCCAACATAAAATATGCGTCGTTCTCGTGTGCTATATCGGCAACTTCAGAGGCCGGAGTGGTAGTACCGTCTAAATTGGATGTATGGACCATTGAAACAATCTTTACGCTTTCATCCATCTTTTCTTTAAGCTCCTCTAAATCCAACTGACCATCCTTGTCCGTGGACACCTGCTCGTATATTATTTCTCTCTTTTCTCTCATCTTTATCCAAGGCACCAGATTGCTGTTGTGTTCTTTGTCAGTCGTGAGGACTTTATCTCCTTTCTTTAGAGGTAGACCTCGCGCCACCGTATTTATCGCTTCAGTAGTGTTTTTAGTAAAGGCGATCTCGTCTATTTCCGAGGCGTTCAAAAGATCTTTAACACTTTTCCTTCCTTTTTTTATCTCTTTTGTTAATCTTGTGGAAAGCGTGTGGGCACTCCTTTTGCCCTCGCAGACGGGGAACTCAGAATAATACTTTTGAACTGCATCAATAACCGGTTGAGGTTTCAAACTCAAACAGGCGCTGTCGAAATATATGTAATCATCTACCACTGGAAAGTCTTTCCTTATCTTTTCTATATCCATGCTTTTTCCCCCTTGAATCTGATGGAGACCTACTCTTGATGCCTTACATTATTCGTATGATTTATCGTTTATTAATCTATACCCTCTTTACGCCGTATCCGTAATGACATATACACGTACTTAATTCAAGACATATAAAAATAACGATGTTATTACAGACTCATCTTTTTTTGAACTGCTGCAGTCTATCTTTGTGTTCTTCACAGAGTTCTCCTTTGATTTGATTTTCGATGAGTTCTCTTTGCCAGTGTGAATTGTAAAGCCTACAACCCTCCTTATCACAGGATGGGTCTCCTAGTAGACGCCAAAAGACAGTCTGAAGGAGGTAGGATTTCACGGCGGTTTCCATCCTTTCGTCAGAATATGTCATAGGCCTAAAATCGAGGATTTCGTCCCTTTCATCCTTGTCGGTGAAGTAATACTTTCTAGGTTTAGCAGGCCCTTCAACTATACCTGAAGTGGAGATTATTGAAGGTATAGAATTGATCACTGTCCTGATATGATATCGAGATTCGTTCATTTCCAATGTTCCGAATAATCGTTTTGTAATTATAATCGTATGGTTTTCTTTCTCATCTTGGCTGAGTAGTCCTCGAAGGAGTTTAACTAGTCGATGTCCGTCGTATATTATACCCAACAGTTCTTTATCTTCTTCGATGACCTTTTTTTCTAGATCTACTTCTTTCGGAAGAGGCTTCTTGAACTTTCTCTCTCTTTTGTCTCTCACTTTAGTATAAACTACCCTTCTTGCTAAACCTTTTCGATTTTTATTTTGGAGAAAATTTTCTTCTAATTCGACTTCGGTACTGGTTTTCTCTTCAAAAAACTTCTCTAAATTGTGTGGATCTATTTTTCCAATTCGACTATCGATATAAAGAAAAATTTTAGAAAAGGGTATTTTAGCCGAGAAGTTCATCTGCTACTTCCGCTCCTTTTTTACCTGAAAGAAGCATCGAACCGAAGGTCGGTCCCATCCTCGGCAACCCATAGGTGGTCGAAACCGCCATCCCTGTAGCTACGACCCCCTCATGCACTTTTCCTGTATGTTCTACCACGAGATCTTCAGATTCATCGACCCACATTCCACCGAATCCGGTAGTCTCTATCATGCCTCTCTCTTCGAGTTTGCTGACCACACATGCGTCGTGACCGGTTGCATCTATGACTATTTCCGCTTCTAAGGAAATCGGGTCGACACAGGTGATCTGTCTAGGTAGTTCAGATACTGGAGTCCAATTTATGACCACCCCTCCGACCCTGTCATTTTCTCTTAAAACTACATCTTCGAATTCGGTCATATTCAGTATCTGTACACCTTCATCGCATGATTTTGAGATTAACTTCGAACAGGCATGAGGTCCCATCGTTGTATACAGATCGCCGTCTTCTTCATAAGGAATCTCCAACTCATCTAGGATCTCGTGTCCAGGCGCTCTCACAGTTACCGTATTCATAAGATATCCACCGAGCCAAAATCCCCCGCCGAGATAATTGTTCCTTTCTATGATCAAAACTTTGCGCCCTTTCATGGCTAATTCTCTCGCTGCCATCAAGCCGCTAGGCCCAGCTCCGACAATGATTACTTCAGAATCTGCGAATTCATCTAGTTTCTTACCGAATTGTTTCACTATAGCTCGCGTCACGTCACTTTCCCTAGCTTTTTCGAACATACTCTACCTATATAACTATGTTATAAATCCTTTACGGCTCGTTTTCATTTAATATTTCAAAATATTATCCGTCTAGAAGGAATAAAGGTCTATTAATTCGTTCCGATCATAAAGGATCAAAATAAGTGAATACCGATAAGCCGATTAAAATGATACCCGTGATGAGTTTTTCATTGTGCTCCAAAAAATGGAAACCTAGATTTTTCATACCTCTCTTCGTTAGAAGAACCAGTAGAACCATTCCAGAGATCGTTATGACCAGATATATGATCGAGATCGCCCATATTGCAGTCCAGCCAAAGGTTCCTGCGGTGAAATAATAGGCTTCTATCTCTAAACAGGGTGAGAAGAACATAGCGATAGAAAGAGAGCCGACTACAGCCAATTTGGATTTATCGGTAAGATCCTCGTGGTGATCATGAGAGTGTCCTCCTCTTCTAAAGTGAAGAATGAGATACATAATCCCGATCGAAAAGAGAAGCAACGGTGCGATCCATTTGGTTACTAATTCATAGTGCTTTGAAAGTGAAAAGCCGAGAAGCCCTACCGCTATACCGATCAAGATTGTACTTGCGGTGTGAGAAAAACCGACTAGTCCGGTGAAAGATAGGGTTTCTTTCTCTCCCCAATCCTCCGTCTCACTTATCGCTATCAGAGGTATCCAATGATTGGGGATAGCTGCGTGGAAAATGCTCAACAGAAAGGCTCCGATAATTATCTGTAACATTTTAGACCCGTCAACGTGTTATCAAATAACACCATTATAAATATATTTGGGAAGAGGATGTTGCTATCATCAAACAATAGTGCAGAAAACGCATCAAATAAGCCGATATTATCATTTAGGAAGTAAAAGATAAATTATAATTAGTGGTAAGACTAATCGTCAAAATCAGGAGATATAGATGGCGGAATACACGGATGACGAGATCAAAGAAAAATTTATAGATTTCTTCGAAGAAGACGAATATCACTCTGAGTTGATCAAAATAGCAGACAACTATCCAGATGAAAAATCACTTTTCATCACGTATAATGATCTAACTCTCTTCTTCGGTGTGGATTTTCCCAGATATGTTGTAAAAAATCCTAAACACTGTCTCCAGATAGGCGAAAAAGCGATAAAGGAAGTGTTGGGAGGCGCCTATGACGAAGTGCATATCTTTCTCAGGATTAAAGAGCTGTCGGGGTCAAGGAGAAGGATGATTAGAGAACTCCGATCCGACGATCTTGCCAGTTATCTAGCCATAGATGGATTGGTTAGGAAGACCACTGAAGTAAGACCGAGGATCACTAAAGCGTTTTTTAGGTGCATGAGTTGTGGGTTCGAGTTCGGAAAAGAGCAAAACGGAGGTAATATAGACGAACCCATGGAATGCAGTGGATGTGGAAAATCTTCTAATAAGACGAATTTTGCACTCCTGAAAGACAAATCAGAATTCAGGGATTTTCAAAATATAGAGATACAAGAGAGTCCCGAAGAATTGAGGGGTGGTGAACAACCCCAGCGTTTGAAAGGATGGGTTAAACACGATCTCGTAGGGCAAGTTTCTCCTGGGGATAGGATAACTATAAACGGAGTACTCGAGGGAAAACCGAAAAGAAGTAGCAGGACCTCCCAAAGCAGGGTTTTTGATATCTACATGGATGTGAACGGGATCGAAGTCAAAGAATATGAATTTGAAGACCTGGAATTATCCGAGGAGGATAGGAAAAGAATAGAAGAAGCAGCAGAGGATCCTCGCATCTTCGCTAGGATAGTCAGTTCTATAGCCCCTAGCATTCATGGGCTCACCACCGAGAAAATCGGACTTGCACTCCAACTTTTCAGCGGTGTAAGAAAGGAGATGCCGGACGGGACGATAACGAGGGGCGATATTCATATCTTGCTTGTCGGAGATCCGGGTACAGCGAAATCACAGCTTTTAAGATACATCTCGGAACTTTCCCCTCGAGGGATGTATGCCTCGGGCAAGGGTTCGACAGGAGCGGGGCTGACCGCCGCAGCTGTGCGTGAGGACGTGATGGGGGAGAGCCAGTGGGTTCTAGAGGCCGGTACTTTGGTACTAGCGGATGGAGGTATAGCTTGTGTTGACGAGCTGGATAAGATGCGTGCAGAGGACCGCAGTGCCATGCACGAAGCTATGGAGCAGCAAAGAATCTCGGTAGCTAAAGCGGGCATCAATGCAACGTTGAATTCGAGATGCGCGGTTCTAGGAGCGGCAAACCCAGAATACGGGAGATTTGAAGTTCACGAAAACATATCTCAGCAGATCGATCTTCCCCCTCCTCTGATATCGAGGTTTGACCTGATATTTGCCCTTATCGATCAGCCTGATAAGAAAAAAGATTCAAAGATAGCCGATCATATTTTGAGTCTGCATGAAGAAGGGGAGAGGATAGAGAAAAAAGGATTAGATATAGAGGAAGAATTCCGCCCTGAATTTGATAAGGAATTTTTGAGGAAATATATAGCTCATGCGAAGACTAAAACTCCGGTGTTGACAAAAAAAGCTATTGAAAAGCTTGAGGATTTCTATTTACAATTGAGAGACAAAGGTAGTGACGATTCTATACCGGTCACTGCAAGGCAACTAGAATCTTTGGTCCGTCTTTCAGAAGCTAGCGCTAGAGCTCATCTTAGGGATCAGGTCACTGTGGAAGATGCTGAGAGGGCAATAAGCGTGACGAATCACTTTCTGCAAAAAGTGGCTTCGACAGAATCTGGAGAATTAGATATAGATATGGTTTCATCTAGCGTCTCTCACAGCGAAAGAACATTGATGAGTCAGATCAGGGACATCATCCGGAATAAAGTGGAGATCCACGAGGGTGGTGTTCCTGAAGAGGACCTCCTTGAAGAGGCGGAGTCACGAGGTTTCTCTCGGGAAGAGGTCAGGAAGGAGCTCGACAGGATGAGAAGTGACGGTCAGATATACAATCCGATACAAGGAAAATACAAACTAGCGTGAGAGTGAGCGAAATGAAAGTGAATTATCAAATCTATGATCACGGAGACGAGGTCCTACTTGCCGCTTGTGATAACGAGGTCCTAGGCAGGACTTTGAAAGACGGTGATATAAATCTCAAGGTAAAAGAGAGTTTTTACGCTGGTCAAAAGATAGAGATAGAAGCCTTGAAAAGAAAATTTCAAACCAGTACTATAGCGAACCTAGTAGGTGAAAAAGTCGTAGATGCTGCGATTGAATCTGGTTTTGGTCAAGAGGAAGATATAATGATTATCGAAGGCGTACCACATCTACAGATAGTCAGGCTTTGAGGTTATGGAACATGATATGTGTAGAATGCGGATCTGAAGTCGATGAAATTTACGACGGCTTGTGTTTGGATTGTTACGTAGATAAAAAGGTCAAAGTAGATATAGACGACCCTATCGAGATCGAGATATGTTCAAAATGTGGAAGTGTAAGAAAGGGGGACAATTGGCTCGAAAGACCAGACCTCGAAACGGTTATGTTAGATAAGCTCGAGGATTCGCTTTCCATCTCCTCTGTGGTAGACAAATTTTCATTTCAGGTGGAATTTGATGAGAGTGATCCTAAAAATATAAAAGCTGACCTGACAGTAGAATTGATAACTAAAGGGAAAAGGAAAGAAAAATACCTTTCTACCAATCTCGTATTGAAGAAAGGGCAATGTAAAAACTGCAGTAAAAGAGAGGGAGATTATTATGAGGCTATCCTGCAGGTAAGGCCGACTAAAAAAGAGATGACAGAAGAACAGAAGCGTGAAGTCTCTAGGATGGTACACGATAGAGTGGACGTCGAAAGAGGAGATGAAAAAAAAGTCTTCATCACCCTTGAGAAGGAGATCCATGGCGGTCTTGATTTTTATCTTAGCGACAAAAGGATCACTAGGAACTTATCTTATGATGTGGCTGACCTGTTTGGAGGTGATGTCAAGACCTCCTCCGAATTGGCTGGAAGAGAAGACGGTCAGGACGTCTATAGGATGACTTACTTAGTTAGACTGCCGCCCTATGAGGAAAACGACTTCATAGAGTTTGAAGATAAAATTTATCGAATAAGAAAGACGAAGAGGGGAAGCGGTCCAGTCATAGTTCATGATTTGGAAGAAAATAGAGCTACTACTCTTCCTAAAAAAAAGATGGATGACGCAACGGTATATGGTGGTGAGGAATTGGTGAAGAAAGCCGTGGTAGTTTCTGAAGAAAAGGAAGAGATCCAGGTCATGGATCCAGAAAGTTACGAAACCAAGACACTTTTGAAGCCCCAGGGTTTTCCGGAGGGTAAGGATGAAGTAGAGGTTGTTAGGATAAAAAATAGTCTTTACCTCCTTTCTGATGACTCCGATTGATAAGATTTATACCGGATTAATCGTTCTTTTTGATTATGACCGATAGAGAGAAGATCCTTCATACGACCTGGTTCGGTAGTTTTATCATAGAGGACGGCGAGGTGATCGATAAAGAGCTTTTTCCTAAGAACCCCTCGGAGATAGCGAAAAGAAAGTATCGGAAGGAACAAGGTGAAGTACTAGAGGAGGAGAAGAGCCTGATAGATAGACTAAAGGGAGAATATTCAGTATCTTCAAAAAGATTATCCGATTTTGGAGAAGTTAAAGATGCTATTGAGCCTGAGATATCTCCGGAGGATCATTCGTACAACGAAGAATTATTACAGAAAGCTCTTCAGGAATTAGGCAGAAAAAAAATCAGGGAATCTATCGATTTCGGGGAGCATCTTGCCAGAGCAGTAGAAACCATCCAAGATCTTAACGAAACTATAAACATAAAGCTGGAAAGGTTGAAAACCTGGTATTCGCTGTATTTTTCGGAATTGGATGATGAGGTGAATGACGAAAAATACCTCGAGCTGATAATAGAACATGAGGACAGGGATGAGATAAAACAAAAGATAGGGTTGGAAGGGGAATTGACCGGTCAAGAGATTACAGACCAAGAAATGAGGCACTTCAAGTCCCTAGCAAGATCGATCAAAAATGAAATGGAGTTTAGGGAAGAATTGGAAAAGTATGTAGAAAGCAAGATGGAAGAGTACGCTCCGAACCTTTCGACACTTACGGGAGCAAAATTGGGAGGAGAACTTATAGCAGAACGGGGGTCGTTAGAAAACTTGGCTAAACAGCCTGCGAGCACTATACAGGTACTTGGGGCGGAAAAATCTCTATTCCGGCATCTCGATAAAGGTACCGATCCTCCAAAGCACGGATTGATACTGCAGCATCCTTATGTCCATAGAGCCCCCGAATCCTTACGAGGGAAAATAGCGAGAACTTTTGCCAATAAAATAGCCATAGCGGCTCGCATAGATTACTTCGATGGTGAATATCAGGGAGAAAAGATGAAAAAAGAGTTGGAGAAAAAAATAAAAAAAATAAAAAAAGAGGGCTGATTTTTGTTAACTATTCTTCATCAAGGGCCGATTCTGCGCTTTTTAGTACGGATTTGAGTTTCCCTTCTAACAAGTTTACTCTAGATTTCAGCCGTGCGTTTTCCTTTTTTAGTTCCTCAAACCTTTTCCTTAATTGAGAATTGATGCCTTTCGGAACGTGATCGTTTTCTTCTAATTCTTTGTTAACCGTTTCTAGACCGTGACCTTTCAGGTAATGGGCTAGTTTGATCTGCACCTCAGTCAAGTTACCTTCTTGGATGTCGTAATAGACGCTTTTTTTCCCCATATTGAGTAGATTCTCGTGCAGTTCGATGTCTCTAGTAACCATAATATCGTCATCTTTCATCTTATCCACCAGTTCAAAATCTAGGATTCCCTTGTATCTCTCGTTAACATCCAATATGTTATCGCAATCCTGCATATCTTCTATATCTTCCTTTACTTTCGAAGGAAGGTTTTCGTCCAGGATTATCTTCATGATACCTGATTTTGAACTCTATTAAATATAATTTTCCTAATGAAGGAAGCCTACTAATAAGATAGAAAAGTTTTTAAGAATTAAAGGTGTTATATCTGTAGGTGACGAAGATGGTAGTAAAAATAGATGAGGATACCTGCATAGCATGTGGGATGTGCGAGGAAGAGTGCCCTGTAGATGCGATGACTGTCGACGACGTGGCCAAGGTAGACGCAGACCTGTGTGAAGATATCGGGAAATGCGTCGAGATCTGTCCGGTTGATGCACTATCTCTATAAAATCCGGGAAAAAAATATTTATACGGCCTTTTCCTCCCCATGACCGTGGTAAAATGGTAGTCAAAGTTGATGAAGACGCATGTATAGCTTGTGCCCAATGTGAGGAAGAGTGCCCTGTAGATGCTTTTACAGTCGAAGAAGTAGCTGTTGTAGACGAGGACACCTGTATCGACTGTGGCAACTGCGTAGAAGTTTGTCCAGTGGACGCACTGAGCCTTTAAAAAATAAAAACCTCTCTTATGGTTATTTTTATTTTTCTTTATCTTTTATATAACTTACGATAGTTTCCTGCATGTCTCTTTCATTCCCTTCAAATTTTCTAATGCTTATCTCGCTTTGGTTTAGCATATTTTCCGAAAGTGAGTCTGTGTATTCTCCATCATAGACGATCTCCTTTATCTCCGAGTTTATCAGCATTTTCCCGCATACAACGCATGGATAGGTCGTACAGTAGAGCGTGCTTCCTCTGATACTTACTCCAGAAACAGCAGCTTGTATCACTGCGTTCTGCTCGGCATGAACTGCGCGACAAAGCTCATGTCTTCTTCCAGATTTTACTCCCTCGCCTTTTTTCGGAAAGAAATCGATCTCTTCCAACATCTTTTTTTTATCGATGTCTTTGTTCTCTTTGTACTGTTCTAAAAATATATCTATATAAGGCGGGTGTATATCGCCCCGTCTCATACAACCCCCCAATTCTTCACAATGAGGTAGACCTTTTGGAGCCCCGTTATATCCAGTGCTCAAAACTTGCTTATTTTTCACGATGACCGCACCGACTTTCCGCCGTAGGCAGGTAGATCTCTCTGAAACTAGATGGGCCATAGCCATGAAATACTCGTCTATTGTTGGTCGATTCATGATTTAGTAAGTGTGTGTCCATTTATTTTACTTTTTCTAATATTGGACAAAATTACTTTCCTCGACATTTTGCCCTTCCTCTCAACCATGGTATAGGAAATAGTAAATACATGTTTATATGTGGTTGACATTGCGAGGTATACCCGTCCTTTGTTGAATAAAGACTACTAGAACAGAGAAAGATAATATGAGTAAAATAGAAGAAACAATCATAGATATCGGAAAAGACGTATTGGTATCACTCGTAATATTAGGCATAATTTTAGGTTCGCTCTATGCTTTTAGTGGTAGATGGCCTCCGATGGTAGTTATCGAATCGGGGAGCATGATGCACAGCGAGGAAAGTCAAATTGGTGTGATCGATCCTGGAGATATCGTCGTCGTTCAGGAAAGTGATAAAGAAGATATCACAACTTATGTTGAAGGAAAATCAACAGGTTACAAAAGGTATGGTCAATACGGTGATGTGATCGTTTTCGAACCTGACGGAAACGAGCAAACCACACCGATCATCCACCGCCCCGTGTTATATCTAGAAGAGAATGATAGTGGATTTGATGCACCATCCCTTGACGGATTAGAATATGGTGAAGAATGGAATACTACCGATGAAGGAAATAGCTCTTTAGGTCTTACTGGGACTATAACGATATATGACTATGGATTTGATAATAAGGATGTAGAAATCGATCTGTCTAGTTTGAGGCATTCAGGATATATAACTAAAGGGGATAACAATCCTAATATCGATCAAGCAAAAAAAGGTAGAAACGCAATATCCTCTGAAACGATAAAAGAAGAATGGATCCTAGGTAGAGCTAGAGGGGAATTCCCTTGGTTTGGAATAATCAAGTTGACTTTTATAGGTAGGACCGAGTATATCCCTAGAAACAGCCTGATGAACTTTGGTATATCTGTTGGTGTCATATTACTATTTCCGATCATAACTGAGGTCGGATCAAAGATATACTATGAGATGTCAGATGGGGAATCTAAAAAAGAAACAGATAAAGGATCTTCTAAGGATACAGAAGAGAAGGAAAACAGTGAAATTACCAGTACTAAGACCAAGAAATTGAATAGAAACAGGAGAGATTTTGGATCAGAGAGTAGTAAAGAAAGTGAAGAATGATCTCCTTAATTTGATATTACATCAGCGTAGTCTGTTTAGGACTGTGGGAGTTGAAGTTTTTAACCGCTTCGATGCTTTTATCTTCTTCTATTAAATCGATGATATCAGATTTAGGGACAGAAGATTGGATCTCTTTAGTTCTACCTCTTCTCCCAAAAGATTTAACCCTCGCATTTATCAATCCTAACATATCTAATTCTGAGATCAGATCGGTTATCCTTCTCTGGGTGAGAGGATCCATACCAGACTTTTTGCTCAATTGTTTGTAACCCGAGTAGACCTCTCCAGTAGTGAGTTTGTCCCGGCCATTTTCATGCATCAAGAGTATCGAGTATAGCACGAGTTTAGAATGAGTGGGTAGTGTATTGACGGCTTCTCTAACACAATCCTGCTCTATTTTGTTTTTTGCTTTGTATACATGGTTTGTGTTTACTGAAGAGTCGTTATCTCGCTCTGCAATTTCCGTCGAAACGCGAAGAAGATCAAGTGCTCTTCTCGCATCTCCGTGTTCCTGAGCGGCTAAAGCTGCACAGAGCGATGTCACATCGTTACCCAAGATATCGGGCTCGAAGGCTTTGTTTGCCCTGTCCGCGAGGATATCCTTGAGTTGATCTGCATTGTATGGAGGAAATATCATCTTTTCTTCGCCGAGTCTGCTTTTGACTCTAGGATCTAAAAATTCAGTAAACTTCAGATTATTAGATATACCTATGAGACTGACCTTGCTTTTAACCAATTCAGAGTTTATCTTCGAAAGGTGGTATAGAACGCTGTCACCGCTTTTTGTGACCAATTTGTCCAATTCATCTAAGATTATCACTACCACTCTCTTTTCTTCTTCGATTCTATCTTTAAGGGATTCGTAGACTTTTTCCATGGGCCACCCGGTGAAAGGTATCTGTTCGTCCCAATCTTCAACGAATTTATTCCCTATATTTTTCATAACGCCATAATGGGTATCGACGACCTCGCAGTTTATATAAACATATTCTACTTTATCGATATCGAACTCGCTGAACTCCGCGTTCAGCTCGCTTTCTTGGTTTTCCCTTTTTAATCGGTTAATTTCTCGTTCTAGATATCTGACTACAGCGGTCTTACCGGTGCCCGTTTTACCGAAGATGAGGACATTTGAGGGTCGATTTCCCCTAAGGGCTGTAACCATGATGGAAGCAAGATCATTTATCTGTTCCCTCCTATGAGGCAATTCCTCAGGAACGTAAGAGGGACGTAATATATCTCTATCACCCTTGAAGAGGGAATTTGAGTCCATATAGGATTTGAAGACATTTTCCTGACCTGTCATGCTTTTTTCACCTTTTAACCATCCCGGCCCTACACCCCTATATTTCAAGTGGAAATTTTAACCCTAATCTAAATCGAAGGATATACACTTCTTCTCGATTATCCGGGGTCCGCCGTTAGGGAAATGGGGATTATCTATAACATTAAAAAGGTTTCGTCAGACGATATTTGGTATAGCTTAGAGGTGAGTTTAAAAAGATTTTGTATGACGCTTTAAGTACCTTTATAAATTAAAATAAAGTAGATTTATAGTTATTTATAGGAATAAATAACCTTCCGCCTTCGCTAATTGAACCGGATAGCCCGCCGGATATTCGGCTATCTCTTTTCATAGTCACTTTCCGGTGGAAAATATGTAAAAAAAGAGTCAAAGAAAGGATTTTTGTTTAGATGCCAATACTTACTCCCCTACTGGTCCGATTGGGAATATCGTCTTTTCATAATACTCGTTAGTTACTTCGGCTAGAGCAGTATAGACAGCGCTGAAACCACACAAGATGCCTTCGTAACCCGCTATAGTCGCGATAGTGGAATTGTACTCTCCTATCGCCAACAGGAAAAAGAGTATGGTCAAAGTTCCGAAGACAACCTGGAGTGCTCTGTTCAATTTTAAGGTTGAAAGGAACATCCATCCTGTGAAAAGGCCCCACATCGCAAGATAAGCCGCGAGTCCAGCCTTTGAAGGACTGAAAGCACCAACTACCTCTGGTATTATAAATATACCTACTAAGCTGAGCCAAAACAGCCCGTATGAGCTGAATGCCACTGCAGGAAATGTATTACCCTGCTTCATTTCCCACCAGCCGGCTATCAATTGAGCAAAACCACCATAGAATATGCCCATCGCTAGTATCATGCTACCCAAACCAAAAAAGCCAGCATTGTGTATATTCAAGAGTACGGTTGTCATACCGAAACCCATCAGACCCAATGGAGCGGGATTCGCTAGTTTATTTTCTTCTGCCATAACTATCACTTGTTCGAGGTATTAAGAGAGTCTATATATATTTTTTGAAAATGTTAATAAATAATTGTGGATGAAAAGCACCTGTTCTATATAGAAAAAAAGGAAGATTTTAAAAGGATATGAAATGAGAAAACATGTCTATTTTTCCTTAGCCTTTTTCTTAGCTCTTTTCTTCCTTTTTTTAGCTGTGAAACCTGTTGCTTCTCTTAGAAAGTCGTTCCATATCGAGACGGTCTCGGCTGCGACATCACCATCCACATCCTGATCCATCTCTAGGTCTACCCATAATCCAGTTCTTCCTTCGGTCCAAACTTCCAAATTAGATATCGCACCTTGGTTCTCGACAATCAATTTGTCTTCTTTCTCTTTTACCTCGCCAAACTTTTGCTTCATCAGCTTTTTCAATTTGTCGCCCTCGATATTCTCAAAGTGACCTCTTTTCACATCATAACGATTTTTACCCATTGTATCGTTGATGAATATCTGTTAGCTTTATTTGAGTTTTGGGTCGAACTTAATCTTCCACCCTGAACTCTTTTATATCCCTCCTCTATTCACCTTTACCATGAATAGGATTCACGCTAAAGATGCCGTTGAACTAGAAGATGGGTGCAAGTGTAAGTTGGGTGGCTGGCTTCAGGAGACTAAAAAACTTGGAGGGATAGCTTTCCTAAAGATAAGAGACAGAACAGGTGTCTTTCAGGTAGTTCTCTCGGAAGATGAGATAGGGGAGGAAACCTTTCAAGAGGCTATCGAGATACCTAGAGAGAGCGTTGTGATGATCGAAGGCGAGAAGAAGGCTACAGATCAAACGGAACTCGGCTTCGAAATAGTTCCTATTTCTATAAAAGTGGAATCTGAAGCAGAGAAACCTCTTCCATTAGGGGTGGTGGACAAAGTAGATGCGGAGATGGGGACTAGATTCGATAATCGTTTTCTTGATTTGAGGAAGGAAGAAAAAAGACTCATTTTTGAAATTAGAGATATCCTCTTGGATGGCTTAAGAGATTTTTTCAATCAAGAAGATTTTATAGAGATCAACACTCCAAAGATCGTTGCGGCCGGAGCTGAAGGCGGCGCGACCCTTTTTGAATTAGATTATTATGGTGAAGAAGCCTATTTGGCCCAGAGTCCGCAGTTATACAAACAGATGCTCATGGCGTCGGGTTTTGAAAGAGTTTATGAGATCGCCCCCGCCTACAGAGCGGAGGATTTCGCCACGGTAAGACACACTTCGGAATTTCTCTCTTTAGATTTTGAGATGTCTTTTATAGAGGGTTCTGCAGATATAATGGATATGACGAGTTATATGATCAAACACACCCTTTCTTATGTAAAGGAACACGGGAAGAAAAAGTTAGATAGGTTGGGAGTTGAACTGGAAATCCCGTCACACCCATTCAAAAAAGTACCCTACCGGGAATGTATAGCGATTCTTCAGGAAATGGGCAGGGAATGGGAAGAGGAACCCGAGATAGGTACCGAGGAAGAAAAAGTACTCGGCAACTACATAAAAGAAGAATTCGGTACTGATTTTTTCTTTATCACGGAATTCCCTACTAGGGTTAAAGAAGGTACTTTCTATGCTATGAGAAAAGAGTACGACCCCTCGCTCACTACTTATTTTGACCTAGAGTATAAGGGGCAGGAGCTGGTATCTGGTGGTCAGAGGGAACACCGATATGAAATACTTGTAGATCAGATGGAAGAAATCGGAATAGACTTGGGGGATTTTAGTTCTTATTTAGAACCCTTTAAGTATGGCATGCCTACACACGGCGGTATTGGGTTAGGTGTGGATAGACTACTTCAGCAGCTTTTGAATTTAGATAATGTTCGCGAAGGTATACTTTTCCCTAGAGATCCTAGGCGATTGGAACCCTAGGGAGATCGTTTCGAAAGATTTGAGGAAAATAGAGCTCTGAAAATATGGCTCAAGGAAAATATGAAAGGGAACTGAAAAGCATACTTTCCGGCGATGAAGAGGTTATAGAAAGTCTGACTAAGACATGCAGCGAAGATCAAAAGAAAGATTATTATAGAGTGCAGAATATCCCTTTTTTGGTAGTAAGAGGGGCTGGCAGTTTAGGTGTTGATCTCGTGGCAGTGCGAGGTGATGTATCTTTTTTAATAGAGGTAAAATCATCTAAAGATGACATATTATATCTGAGTGATCAAAAGAGATTGAAAGAACAGGCAGAAAAGATAGAGGAGATATGCACGGATACGAAATTACTTCCGGTCTACGCTTATCGATTGAAGAGACATCGAGGCGATAAATGGAGGTTGTTTACTATGGATATAGAGGGGTTGTCTAAGAAGTATAGAGTATTGAATAAAAAGTTACCTAGTGTCAAAACAACGGTCCATAATAATTACAAACTTCCCTGGGAAGACGGCATGCCGTTGAGTGAATTTCTAGGTTATCTTGCTCGTCTATTGGGGTAAAAGGCGCCATTTGTCAAAAATATCAACAAAGACTAAATATCGTGATAAAAATATTAACAATCCCGTTCCGAGGGATACCGAGGAGAAAATAGATGCGAAAACTCATATTATGTGCAGACCGAGATGACGACATCGGTGAAAAAACTGGTTTAGAAACTCCTATAATCGGAAGGGAGGAGAACCTACAAGCAGCAGTAAAACTCGGATTGAAAGACCCAGAAGACTCAGATACCAATTCGATATTATCAGCTATCTCTATATACGATGATTTAAAAGAAAATGGTGAGGACGTGGAGATAGCAACAATATGTGGAGCTTCTTCGATAGGTTATACATCAGATACGGCTTTGGGGGAGGAGTTGGACTATGTTTTGGAAAAAACTAGTGCTGATTCCGCGATTCTGGTAACAGATGGGGCAGAAGATGAGTATATCAGCCCAATAATCTCTTCTAAAATAGACATATCTCATATAAGAACTGTATATGTCAAACAGAGCGAGAGTGTCGAAAACCTCTATTATCTCTTCGTGAAAACTTTCCAGGAAGAGAAATCTAAAAGGAAGTTCCTACTTCCTATATCTCTAGCTTTGCTCGTTTATGGCTTCTTTAGAATTATCGCTCTACTGAGCAACCTATTCATAGAGGGAGTCGGTGCCCTTACAGGCTTACCAGGATTTGGGGTGGGTATAATCTTCTTCGTGATAGGAGGATATATATTTACGAGGATATATGAATTAGATAGGAAAACAGTAGAAGTCTATAAAAATTTGAGGGAAGCTGTAACTAGCGGTTCAGTTTGGCTACCATTTACTGCGGTTTCTGTCTTGATCGTTATAGGAAGCTCCCTTCAAGGTTGGAGTGAGGTAGTGGCTAATGAGAACCTCACTTCACCTCTTGAGATAGCACTGAGATTCTCATCTACCGTGATATGGTGGTGGATCGGTGCCGTATTCCTCCATGAGCTTGGAAGGTTGATCGACACATACATAAAGAAAGGACGGGTCAAATGGTCATTTTGGGCCGTGTTCTTGACACTCTTTGCATTGACGTTTATATTCTGGGGAGCATTAGATTACATAATGGGTATAGTTGGCATGGAGGAGGAGGCGGCCTTTCCGATGGTAGCTATAAATATAACTTTAGGTCTCTTGATAGGGGTGTTGGCTGGACTTACCCAAAGAAGCTTTAGGGAGCGTCAAAAACGGGAAGAAAAAGCAGGAACAGAAGAAATTACAGATTGATCGAAGAAATTTCTCGGATAGTAGATTTAATAATTGAAAGGTGAAAGATTTGGACTTTGAAGATTGGGAACCACTATACGAGGAAATAATATCGAATTTCGGTTATTCTAAAAAGAAAGATAGAATCTCTGCAGATATTTTAGTTGAATCTAGAAGCACTGACAGCTTATCTCCTTTGAAAGACCTAAAAAACAAAACGGTAGAGATCGGAGGCCCCTATTTTTCTGAGAGTGATATTGAAACGACGGTAGCAGCTGGCGCATCAGTTAGGCAGATGGTAGATAAAGGAGTAGATCCTGACCTAATGGTTACGGACCTAGACGGTGATAATGAACTCCAATTGGATCTAAACCTTGAGGGCGTACCTGCGGTCATACATGCACACGGAGATAATATCAAACGGATCGAGGAGTGGGCTGAAAAATTCGAAGGATGTGTTATATCTACCTGTCAATGCAGACCTCCAAAAAAAGGGATTTACAACTTCGGGGGTTTTACTGACGGCGATAGAGCATGCTTTCTCGCGGATCATTTTGGTGCTGAAAAGATAGTGTTGAACGGTTGGGACTTTAGTCACCCCTTTGGAGGGGCAAATTCTGAGAAACTTAAAAAATTGAAATGGGCTGAAAGATTGATAGGAATCTTGAATATTAAAATAGACCGCATCTGATTTTCTGTAAGGCCAAAAGAAGGTTGCAAATCTTGATTCCAGAAAAAAATCTACTAGAAGGATAAAGGGGGGAAGATTTATTTATAATAGCTCGCATTAGATAAAGAATCAGTCTCGGAGCCGTAAATTGGGTAGGATTGGAAATTAGGCTTCCTCTAGAGGCCTATAGAAAAATCCTAAAAATGTGATATGTCGTGAGCAGAATAACCTTTGAGGGCCTTAAAAAAGCCATCGAAATGGTCTTGGAAGAAAATGATATGGAACCTACGAGAGCCGAGGATATGGCGGAAAAAGTCATGAATCTATTCGGCTATGATAAAACTATCACGGATAATCTTCTATCTCCGAGAGAAAGAGATACTTTTTATAAATTGGAAGATCTCGATATACTTTTTACGGAGGAAGAATCTACAAATCTACCCAGCGGAAAGAAATGGAGGATCCATTATTGGGTTTTGAATGAAAAGAAGATAAGAGAACTATTGGAGGAAGAGCAGGAGATCGAAGATGAAGAGGATACAGAGAAAAAGACGATCTATGAGGATCTATCGGACGAAGTCTGGGAGAGAGGAAGCACTTAAAATAATCAAATCATGATCCATTATTGACTTTTTTGACGGATGTTTGATAAAATGGATGATATCAAAGAAAAGGCTGATGAATTGCTCTCCGATGTGGAACTCAGAATCGAATCTCTTTTTGAGGATTTTGAGATTACTGAGAGTATAGGGGAATTGATGGAGAAGCTCGAAAAAGCAGATAAGTCCTATAGGTTGGCTTTAGATGATCCAGATATCTATCTTAAATTGGCTTTTGTATGTTTTTCCAATGAAGAATTTGATCGAGCGGAAGCATGGGCGAAAAAGAGCCTGAGATTGAAAAATAGTTTTCTTGGATTTTTTATTAAAGGGATCGTCCTCCAAAAGAAGAACGATAATAAAGGAGCGATAGGGGAATATGATGAGGCGCTAAAATATGATGAGAAAGCAATAGTCTATCAATATAAGTACAAGGCACTAAAAGATAGAAGCATGCCACAGAGAGCCTTAGACGCCATTGATAAGGCTTTAGAGACGGAAGAAACTGCGCAACTTTTGGCTGAAAAGGCCGATCTTCTTATAGAAGTTGATAGAGTGGGCGAAGCGAAAGAGCTTTACGATAAAGCCGAAGAGTTAAACCCCGATATCAAAAATAGGGAAAGGAAAATTGATGATTTGATGGTGAGGGCAGAAAAAAAGTTGGTTCCAGAGGTCTACGATAAGATTCTAAAATTGGATGATGAACACTCTGAAGCATGGCTCGGCAAGGCACGATGTTATTGGGAAATGGATGAAGGTGAAAAAGCAAAAGAGACGATTGAGGGTGCATTGAAGTATATCGACGACGAGAGAATATTGGATAAATTAGAAGAATATAGAGAGAAAGCTGACTCGGCTTTAAAATGTCCAGAATGTGATGGTGATGGAAGATGTTCAAATTGTGGGGGTACTGGTGACTGCATAAGTTGTGAGGGGAGTGGGAATTGTCTGGACTGTGATGGGACCGCAGAATGTTTTGACTGTTTAGGCTCTGGTGATTGTCCAAACTGTGATGGCGATGGCAAAACAGGTTGGTTTAGTAGATGTGAGGTATGTTCAGGAACGGGCACCTGTCAAACTTGTGAAGGTTATGGTCATTGTGTCACCTGCGAAGGAACCGGTGATTGCCAAAGTTGCGGTGGGAACGGTAATTGTGAAGATTGTCAGGGAAGCGGCGTCTGTAAGGTATGTGATGGAAAGGGAGTCAAAGTCGATTAATATGGCGGGGATAAAAAAGAAAAATTTGGAAATCCAATTGGAACAGATCCCTGTTCATCCTGATCCTGAGGCCAATTTGGAGCAATATTCTACACCCTCTTCTATCGCTTCGGATATCCTTTTCAGAGCTTACACTAATGGCCATATAAAAGGTAAAAAAATAGCCGATCTAGGTTGTGGAACAGGGATTTTTTCGATAGGTTCTGCCTATCTTGGAGCTAAATCGGTTGAGGCGATCGATGTTGATGATAAGGCTATTAGAGTTGCTAAAGAAGAAGCTGAAAGTTGGTCGGTTTCAGATGTCATCAATTTTGAAGTCGATGATATCAGAGAATTCGAAACCAGGGTCGATACTGTTATAATGAATCCGCCTTTTGGATCTCAAAAGAAGGGGGCGGATTTGCCCTTTTTAAAGAAGGCCTTTCAAATATCTAGCGTAGTCTATACCATCCATAATGCAGAGACGAGAGGATTTTTGGAAAACTTTATAAAAGAGAGAGGACACATTCTCTTTTGGGAAAAAAGATATATGTTTGAAATTAGTAATATGTTCGAATTCCACGACAAAGAAAGAAAAAGTTTTGAAGTTATATCATTTGGAATAAAGGTTAAGAGGGAATAATATGGTAGAAAACGAAGATAAATTTGTATTTCCAGGAGACGAAGTGGGTATGGCAGAGGAATGGATCTCGGGCGAGGGCACCTACGAGGATGAAGGTAAGATCCACGCAGCTCACTTTGGTGTTGTAAAATATAATGAAGAAGATCTTGAGGCAAGAGTTGAAGCGATAAATTCTATCGTGGAAGTCAAAGAGGGCGATATAGTCTACGGTGTGGTAGAAGCTAGAAAAAATTCAATGGCTGTTGTTAGCATCGACATGGTGGAAGGTTCTTCTAGAGGTGTGAAGGAGGATATAGAAGCTTCTATCCATATCTCAGAGGTTTCTGACGATTATACCGAAGAACTGGAGGACGAATATTTGGTAGGCGATATAGTAAGAGCCAAAGTTGTGCAGGCAGAACCAACCATTAGATTGTCAACGATAGGAAAACAATTTGGGGTCGTCAAAGGGTATTGTTCGCAATGCAGAAAGGATATGAAATACAAAAAGAATAAATTGTATTGTCCTAGATGTGATATTTACGAGAACAGAAAAATATCGAAAGCATATGGCAAGATAAAATTGAAGAGAAAGAATAACTAAAGGAGCGGTGATCAAAGTTGGTCGACGTTGAAAAGGCCTTGATGGCGATTGAAGAAAAGGAGAAATGGGAGGAGAGGGAAGAGAAAATTTTAGATGAACTGAGAGAAGTGAGAAAGAAAAAGAAAGAGTTGAAAAAGGAGATGAAGAAAATAAAAAGAAGGATCAGTGATTGTGAAAGTACTCTCCGTTCAATCGGCGGTTCTGATAAAAAAACTTCTGAAGTTTACTTAAATATAACAGAAGAGATGAAAAGGATATAGGTGCAAAGAATGGCAAGGAGACAAGAGATTAAAAATCTAAGAGATGAAATCAGAGGGTATATGGAAAAATATTGGGAGATAAAAGGAAGGGTAAAAGAATTAGAGGAGCGAGAAGAAGATTTGAAAGAGGAACTAAAAAGGGTCAAAGAACATTTATCATACTATGAATCTTTGGTTTCAGATATGAAAAAAGAGATGGATACTAAGAAGCCTACTGATGTTTTTGAAGATTTATGAATAATAACTGTGAAAGTTTAAATATGTAAAGGATGATTGACTTAATTGCCATTTGCGTCCCTAACAAAAGGAGCGTGTTAATATCAAAGCAAAAGATGAAATCGATGAAATATTAAGAAGATATGGTTCTAAAAAAGAAGTCGATGCGATCGCTCTCAGTTCTAAGAACGGCGTGCCGATTGCTTCCCATCTCAAGAAAGAAGAAGAAAACGAAAGTTTTAGCACTCTTTCAGCGACGATGTTAGGAGCTAGCGAAGTTATATTCTCAGGATTCGAGAGGGAGGATCCTGATTTTATTGTTGGGTACTCTGACGATTCGGTTCTTCTCATAAAGGAGGTCGGTTCTAACACGGTCCTGTCTATTCTCGGTGATTCTGACAAAGAGAAAGAAATGATGGAGGAGATGGAGGAGATGGCCTCCAAACTCTCCGAACTTGAAGAAACTTTCAAAACAATGGAGGTCTTGAAAAAATGAAAATAATAAAAAGCATCCCTACAGAGATTAAAAAGTTTTTGAATAAGGAAGGCGGTTCTTCGATATTTTTAGAAGGTGCTACAGGCACGGGAAAAACAACTTTGGGTCTTCAAATAATCGAGGAGATATCCGAACAAGATAAAAGCTTTTATTTGTCGACTAGAGTTTCGGATGAGGCTCTTTACAATCAATTTCCTTGGTTGGAAGAAAAAGAGATTCGTTCTCAGGTAATGGATGCTAGCAAAGTATTTCTCCAGGCCATATATGAGGAAAAAAATGCGGAAAAAGGCATCCCTGAGGGTAAAAAGAAAAAAGTAAAGGGTGCTAAAGAATTTTTGAAAACTATAAGAGGAGAAAGTCCTCCAGAAGAAGTGGATAGGACTCGTCTTCAGCAATTAGACCGAGATATTCCGAGTCTGAACAGGATATATGATAGAATAAACGATATACTTCCCGAGCGGTCTTTATTGGTAATAGACAGTCTAGAGGGGATCACCCACAAATATGGCTTCGATATGGAAACCTTCGTTATGACCTTGCAGAAAGATCTAGTTGAGCACTCTAATACTAATCTGATAATGATACTAGAAAAGGAATCGGCGCCTGAATTAGAATACCTAGCAGATGGTGTTGTTCAGCTCAAGCGACATCAGCTTGAAGGCAGGGATGTAAGAGAGATCATGCTCAAAAAATTAAGAGCTATAGAGATAAGCCAGCCCTCTTATCTCATGTCTTTGAAAGGCGGTCACTTCAAATGTTTTGAGCCGTATGAACTCAAGATATCAGGCGGAAACGAGTGGGAGCCCCTTGATGCTCCAGAAGGCAAATATAGTACAGGCATAGAAGACATTGATGAATTACTTGGAGGCGGTTTTGAGGCAGGGAGTTACAATGTTTTCGAGATCGAAGAGAACGTCAGTAATGAAGAGTTTTTCTCGATTATCAGACCTCTTTTTCTGAATTTTATAGCTCAAGGGAGAGGTGTTATTTCTGTCCTTTCGGGGGGGACTCATCCAGAGAATCTCAGAGATGACCTTATACGATTCATACCAGATGAATTATTCAACCAAAAATTCAGAATAGTAGATCATCTTACGTCGCAGACTGACAAGCCTTATAAGCTTGCCCTTGCAGGTAAAAACCAAAAGCAGTACAGGAAGATATATAACCAAAGCATGAAAGAGTTAAGAGGGGAAGAAGACCTTGGCATTTTAGATTATCATGCTTTAGATACGCTTGAATACATGCGTGGCGGTGAGATGGCACTCCAAGAACTTCTCAGTGGTGTTGCCAACACGAAGAATTCTGATGATCTTGGGATAGGGATACTCAAGCCGGGACTTAATCTCTCAAAAGAGATAAAGAACATGGCGGACAATTACTTTGTACTTCTCAGCATAAACAAAACTCCGTGTATATACGGGGTCAAACCCAAGACCGGACTTTATGCAATAGTCACCGACAAGGAAAGAGGCTCCCCGTACATACAGTTGGAACAGATAGTCTAGAACCCGTGTTTTCCTTTCAGCGGGACGAATCTAACCCCGCCTAGATTTTCTTTTTCGATCTTGTTTTCTTTTCTCTTGGTTGCCTTTATCAATTTTTGAAAAAATTTGCTCCCAATAGGGATCAATATTTTTCCTTCAAGGACTAATTGATCTATCAATGGTGACGGGATGCTAGGCGCTCCACATGCTACGGAGATTCTGTGGTAGGGAGCTCTTTTTTCATATCCGGAAGATCCGTCTCCTTGTATTATTTGGACATTATGATATCCTGTATCTTTTATCCTTTTTTGAGCGGATTCTGCCAGATTGGAAACGTATTCAATAGAATAGACTTTCCCTTTTTCACCGATCATCTCGGCAATAACTGCGGCATGATAACCCATACCTCCTCCTATCTCGAGCACTTTCTGCCCTTCTTCGATATCTAGTTTTTCGACCATCATGGCGACCATATGAGGGGCTGAAATAGTCTGTCCTTCACCTATTGGCTGCGGAGAATCTACATAGGCTCTACTTTTCACTTTTTTAGGAACAAACTTATGTCGAGGTACCTTTCTCATCGCCTTTTCTACAGACTTGCTTTCAATGTATCCTTTCCTGATGAGATTATCTATAAGATTATCGCGTTTTTTTCCAAAATCCTTCTTCATAGGTGTACCCTTCCGGTTAGAGATACCTAAAATTTAATGCCGGTCGAATGTTATAAATATTGTTCTGATTCTAAATGACTGATAATATGACCGATATACCAAAATCTCATCCGAGGTATCTTTCTTTAAAAATGAGGGAATCCTTAGTTAAAGGTGTAGAGGATGGGATCACCTCCATGGCCGGTCTCATCGCTCATGGTAGGGGAGAGATGTTCGATTATCTTATTGGAGAGGAAACGATAAGTACTGCTGAGCGGGCCGAGAAAAAAGCGGTCGAAGAAATCATAGAAGCTAAAAATCCCGTAATCTCAGTGAACGGTAACGTTGCTGCTCTAGTTCCTAAAGAGATAGTTGAACTTGGAAAAACGTTAGATACAAAACTGGAGGTCAACCTGTTTCATCGTATTCCAGAGAGGGTGAGTAAGATAAAGGGTGCCTTGGAGAATAATGGTGCGGAAGAAGTTTTCGGCCTTGAACCGGAGGAAAAAATACCAGGGCTGGATCATAAAAGAGCTCTGTGCTCCCATGAAGGGATATACACTTCAGATGTTGTTCTAGTCCCTCTAGAGGACGGAGATCGAGCGGAGGCTCTCAAGAAGATGGGTAAAAAAGTGATCACTATAGATTTGAATCCCCTTTCTAGGACCTCTAGAGTGGCGGACATAACCATTGTAGATAACATAGTGAGAGCTGTTCCTAATATGATGGAATTTGAACCGCTCTACGATGATTTTGATAATGATGAAAATCTGAAGAAAACCCTTCTCTTCATGTCTGAGCGATTGAAAAACTTATCAGAAGAAATATAAGAACCTCTTCATTTACTTGGAACGTTTGATATCATGAATGAATTGGTAGCGAAAGGAAAGAAGCGGCTCGATTGGGCTCGCGATCATATGCCAGTAATAGAGAATGTAAAGCAAGAGGTTTCGGAAAACGGATACCTTGACGGAAAAAATGTTTCGATGGCTCTCCATGTAGAGGCCAAAACGGGTATACTTGCGCTTTCTTTGAGAGAGGTAGGAGCTAATGTGAAAATGGCTTCCTGTAATCCTCTATCTACAGATGATTCAGTCGCCGAGGCATTGAGAGAAGAATACGGAATGGACGTTCATGCTAAGCGAGGTCAAACTGATGAAGAATATTATGAGAATTTGACTAATACTTTAAAACATGCTCCAAATGTTGTGATAGATGACGGTGGAGATTTGATATCTTTGATCCACATAGAAAGAGAGGATCTAATAGACGGGATAGCCGGTGGGGCTGAAGAGACCACTACTGGAGTCGTTAGGTTGAGGGCCATGGAAAAAGAAGGAACGCTTCGTTTTCCGGTCATGTCGGTAAATGATGCCCTCATGAAACATCTTTTTGATAACCGATATGGAACGGGGCAGTCTACGATGGATGGTATTATGAGCGCTACTAATCTACAGATCAGCGGAAAAAACTTTTTGGTAGTTGGATACGGATGGTGCGGAAGAGGCATAGCCATGAGAGCTAAAGGTATGGGAGCCTCTGTCATGGTCTCGGAAGTTGATCCTGTGAAAGCTGTAGAGGCAAGGATGGACGGTTTCGAAGTCCTTCCTACCAAAAAAGGTATAGAAAAGGCTGATTTCGTAGTGACTGTGACCGGTTGTAAAGATGCGGTTGGAGAAGAGGCGATAAGGAAATCAAAAGATGGTTGTGTCTTAGCAAATTCAGGACATTTCGACAACGAGATTTCGAAAGAGAAACTTAATCAGTTTTCCAAATCTAAAAGAAAAGTTCGAGAAGATATTATGGAGTATACAATGGAGGATGGTCGAACACTTTATCTCCTATCCGAAGGAAGGTTGGTCAATCTAGCCGCTGGACAAGGACATCCAGCCGAAATAATGGATATGAGTTTTGCACTTCAGATGATGTCCGCGGAATATGTACTCAAAAATGAAGGACTAGAACCAAAAGTTCATTCTATTCCGAGAGAGATAGACGAAAAAGTAGCATCTCTGAAGTTGGAATCCGAAGATATTGAGGTCGATAAACTGACCGAAGAACAAAAGAGATATATAGAAAATTGGAAAGAAGGTACCTGATCAATCGATCAGGGTTATATCTTCTGATTTGACACTCTGGACTTCTTCTATATCTTCCAGCTTTTCTTCTATTTTGTCAACGATTCCGCCTTCGTCGGGGATTACGATCCTTGCGATTATCGCTTTTAAACCAAAAGCCACCTCTTCTTCGTTTGAGCCTTTCAAACTGCCGTGTTCCTCTGCGATTTCCTTGATGTCAACCCTAATTCTATCTAGATTTGAATCGGTTCCTTCTGGCATTATCTTATAAGTTATCATAACGTTTCCCATATTATGGCCCCCTGAAACCGCATTCTGGACATTCGTATTCTTCTGCTTGGTCCCGACATTTTTCGCATCTTCCGATTTCAGCCTCTCCGCATTCTGGACACGGAAATACCGTGTTCTTTAGACCGACTAAAGTTACACCGCAGGAAGTACAATTGTAATCTTCTTTCATGACAATCAAGATTCGTAGAAAAGAAAGCCTATTTAATATTGTCGCATATCTGAACGTGTATTTATAGTATAGCATAAACAAAATTCTTAAATACTCATAGTTATTCCCGTTAATCAGTATGTTTATAATTACCATCCTTACCAGCTATGGAGTTTTTGAAGATGATGGAAAAGGAGGCTAATCATGAAGAGAGCTAAAGCGTTCTTGTCTACTTTTTTGCTGGCACTTTTCGTCTATTTATCACTTACGTTGGCAGCTGGGATGCCAGAATATTCAATGGCACCGGAAGAGCCCTGGAGTCAAATTATCTGGAGTTTTGAAGAGTTTGTGTTAGGGATATCGGTGAGTTTGATCGTCGCATCACTTGTTGACCATATCTTATGTAGAACAGAAGATTTCAGGATGATGAACCCCGTTAGATGGGGAATAATCCTGGTTTATAGTATCCCTCTATTCATAGAGATGGCTAAAGCTAATCTAGACGTAGCTTATAGGATTATCACAGGTAAGATCGAACCTGCTATAGTCAAGATAGAACCCGATCTTGAATCGGATTTGGGATTGACTTTTTTGGCTAACTCTATAACTCTAACACCCGGCACACTAACTGTAGATATAGATGATAAAAAAAGTGAGATGTACATCCATTGGATAAAGATAGGTGAAGACCCTACTGAAAATATAGCAGGTAGATTTGTAAAGTGGATAAGGAGGTTTGCTGAATGATCGAACTTACGACAGCCTTTTATGCAGCCGCCCTCGCAATTGCTCTATATATAATAATATGTGCATTGCGTGTGTTTTTAGGCCCGAGCGCAGCGGATAGAACCGTCGCTTTAGATACGATAAATACGCTGGTAATCGGAGGGATGATCGCTCTCGGAGCGGCGATGATGGAAACACTCTTTATAGATATAGCTATAGTCTATGCTATTCTCTCTTTCATAACTACACTCTTCATAGCTAAATACTTGGAAGGAGGTGTCTCTTAAGATGACTTGGCCTATGATGGTCATACTAATCCTTTTGATCATCTCAGTGATCTTCAACGCCTTGGGTACTATAGGTCTTCATCGATTTCCGGATGTTTATACAAGACTTCACGCAGCGACGAAATGCACTACATTTGGAACCATCTTCATGACCTTTACCGTTATGGCTTATAGTATTAGGAGGTACGTGATCATGACGGATGGAACGAAATTTCTCAATATGGCGATCCATACGTTCGTAGCTTTGATCGCTCTTCTCATAACGAATCCAACTGGAGCTCATGCAATCGCTAGGGCAGCCCACAAAATGGGTATTAAGCCTGAAAAAGCAGTGAAAGATGATCTTGAAGATAAAGAATCGGAGGTGAGCTGAATGCCAGGGTTGGTTCAGATAATACAATTTTTGATTTTGATTGGCCTTATGATGACGGCGGTAGCTGTAATAATTTTTAAAGACCTTATCTCGGCGGCGATCGCTCTTGGAGCTAGCAGTCTGTTGTTATCGCTGGAGTTCTTTGTCTTAAGAGCACCGGATGTTGCGATCGCTGAAGCTGCAGTTGGTGCGGCTCTTACTACGGCGATATTTATCTTTGCTATAAAGGCAACAGAAAGGAAGGAGGGATACGAATGAAGAAAGCAATAGCGATACTAGCATTTCTCATCATATTCGCTTTTCTGATCCTCGGTGCGGTAGAGATGAGGCCTTTTGGGGAACCAGAACAAGAAGATATGGATGATTATTTCCTTGGGGATAGCCAACCTCACAACCAGGTCAACAATGTCGTCACTGCCGTTCTTTTCGATTATAGAGGTCTAGATACATTGGGCGAAGCGACGATACTTTTCTCTGCGGTTGTTGGTGTTCTAACCGTGCTCCGCGAGACTCAAAAGAAAGGGGGTGAAGATGTATGAGTAGGATTAACATCCTTTCATCTCCAGTCACAAAAGAGGTGATCTGCGGATGAATTGGAAGATGTCGAGGATCGTTAGGACTGTGACTGATTTTTTAGTCGTTCCTATCGTGATCTTTGGAATCTATCTCATCCTTCACGGGCACCTTACTCCTGGCGGAGGATTTCAGGGTGGTGCAGTAGTTGCTTCTGCCACGGCCCTTCTCATCATCGCCTATGGAACATTGGGTAGACATAAGAAAGATCTTTCTACAATAGAAGCTATCGGATTGATCTTGTTCATCTCTATTGCATTGCTCGGTATTGGTTCGACGATGTTCTATAACTTTTTAGCTGGTACAGGTGGCATGTTTGGCGGAACTGTGGAAGGTATCAATTCAGGATACATCAATACCGGAGGAACTGTAACCTTGATGAATCTCGCTGTAGGTATAGAGGTATCCGCCGCCTTAAGTTTGATACTTTGGATGATGTCTAAGGAGACGGGTATCATGAAACCAGAAAAGAAAACCTCTAAAACTGAATCCAAGGAGGTGGAAAATTGACTTTAGAAAGCATATTGATGACCCTGCCTTATATCACGGTCGTAGTACTTTTCTCCTTGGGACTTTTTACAGTTCTCTTTAAAAAGAATCTGATCAAGATCATCATGGGTATAGCTTTGATGCAGAACGGAGCCAATCTGTTTCTCGTCTCGTTGGCGTACAGACGGGGTGAATATGCACCGATATTTACTAGTGCTGAATCCACAGATATGGTGATGCCAACAGCTCACGCTCTGACGCTTACTAGCATCGTTATCGGAGTAGCTACGACTGCCCTTTTGCTCTCCTTTGTGATCATGATCAAGAGGCACTATGGGAGTATCAATACTGACGATGTCAGGAGGTGTAAAGAATGAGCTTCGATATAATGTTACACACACCTACATTCATCCTTGCTATGCCGCTACTATTTGCCTTCCTGACGATACTAGTAAGCAAGTTTTCTAAGAAATTTGGAGAGATGACCTTTCTGTTAGGTCTCCTGCTAACAGGATTCTTTGTGTTTTTGATGTCTTATAGGATATTTACAGATGGAGGCTGGATTTATACGTTCGGAGCGGAAGAAGTAACTACTAGGAATTTTTTCAGGATAACTTTCATAGCCGATGGATTCGCAGCCCTCGCGACCATCACGATCGCAATAACAGCGATAGCTGCGGGTATTTATTCTTTTGGCTATCTGGAGAAGGAAATGTCTTCGGATAAATTCTATACTCTCTTTCTGTTAACACTGGGAGGCGTCAACGGGATGGTACTGACCGGTGATCTATTCAATCTTTTCGTCTGGTTTGAAGTCACCTCCGTAGCCTCCTGCGCTCTTGTGGCTTATGAGAATTATCGAGGAAGAAGCGTAGAGGCCGCTTTGAAATACATGGTTTTGAGCACAGTGGGCGGTCTTGTCGTCCTTTTCTCTATAGGATTATTATATGGTCAGTACGGTGTGCTGAATTACGCCCTGTTATCGGGTAGTATCTCTAGAACATTCCTTGACAAGTTAGCACTAGCCCTTCTCCTGGTGATATTTGCAATGAAGGCCAGCAGCGTTCCGATGCACATGTGGGCTCCAGATGCATACGGGGAGGCTCCGGGACCCGCAACTCCCTTCATAGCGATCACTAGTCTAGGTTCATTGTTTGTTTTATTCAGATTGCTCTTTGGAGTCTTCGGCGTGGGAATTGATACTGCGGCTATCGGAGCTATCTTGGTGATTTTGGGCGTACTTTCTATGTTTGTAGGGGTCACCATGGCTTTAGTACAAAATGATCTGAAGAGGTTGATCGCCTATCTGTCAGTTTCCCAAATGGGTTATATGATGATGGCTGTGGGTGTAGGCCTCGCTACTTTAAATACTGTGGAATATCAAAATTTTGGTGAGCTCGCTATGAAAGGTGGCCTTTTCCATATGATTAATGACGGAGTTTACAAGGCATTATTATTCCTCTCAGCAGTAGCAGTGATCCACAAGACAGATCTCAGAAGTCTGAATGATCTAGGTGGACTCGCCCATAAGATGCCTTATACAACAATGTTCTTTTTAGTTGGAGCGCTGTCCATAGCTGGCATACCACCGATGTCCGGTTTCAGCTCAAAATTACTTATATATCAATCCGTTTATCTCTACAATCCGATCTTGGCAGTTATCGCCCTAGTAGTCAGCATAATTACCTTTGCGATAATGGGTAAAGTCTTCTTCAATGCCTTCTTAGGACCAGATCAGGGATTAACGGACGGCGAAGTATCTAACGTTATGTTATCCGGTATGGCGATTTTGACAGCAGTGGTAATACTATTCACCTTATTCCCTAATCTGGTAGTTTCCGAGATCGTAACACCGGCGATAGAAGCCTTAACAGGAGGGGTGTTACCATGATAGATATAGTTCTTGAAGGAATCTGGAGTCCAATTGTCTTCATATTGGTCATATTGATAACAACCCTTGTCGCGTACATATTGTATGAGATGGGTAATCCATCCTACAAACGAACAAAACACAAAGGAGAACCATTTATCTCAGGTAATCGACCACCGAAAGATATTAGAAAGATCCATGTGCCTGGAGATAACCTATTCTGGGGCTTCACCGAGGCTTTAAAAAATTATTTCGAACCATTGGTTGAAGGGCATACTGGAAAACTGAACGATTATATGTATTGGGTCGTGATCACTTTGGCGGTGGTATTGATTTACATCTACATGGCGGTGTGATAATGTATGCAATATGTAAGAGAGGTGAAGTAAAATGAAGTTATCAAAAACATTCGACAAAGCTCTTTGGGTCTTTCATCTTAACAGTGGCTCATGTAATGCCTGCGATATTGAGATTGTAGCCGCAATAACTCCACGTTACGACACGGAACGATTCGGTATCAAACTTGTAGGTACTCCTAGACACGCAGACGTACTTCTTTTTACGGGCCCCGTTACAAAAAAGATGAAGGATAGGGTACTACGAGTTTATGAACAAACTCCCGAGCCAAAAGTGGTATTGGTTGTTGGAAATTGTGGTTCTACAACCGGGGTATATTATGACAGCTATGGAATCGAGGGACCATTAGACGAGTTGTTACCCGAGGATGCGAATATAATCTACGCTAATGGCTGTCCCGTCAGGCCTGAAAACATAATAAATGGTGTAAAGGAAGCCTGGCTTTTCTTAGAAAAAGTCAGGGGGGATAATGAATGAATGAAATTGAATTACCGATGGGTTTGGATGAATTTGGAGCATATTTCAAGGAAAGATTGGGCGAACAAATCTTGAATTTCAAGAAAGAAAAGATTGAAAAGGGCGTTGATAAGAACGAAATCAAATTTATTTGGATGACAGTTGAAAAAGAAGCTTTCAGGGAAGCCGTTAGAGCTATTGCTGAGATACAAATCCCTCATCTTTCTGTGGCTTCGGGGTCTGATAAAGGAGAATTTGTAGAACTGATTTATCATTTTGAAGTCAATTTTTCTTATCCTGGTGAGGAGACCACTATAAACCTGAAAGTACACCTTTCAAAAGATGATTTAACGATACCTACGATAACCGATATAATTCCTGGTGCGCTCACTACTGAAAGAGAGAAGCAGGAATTTTTAGGGATAGATGTGATAGATATCCCTGACGATAGACGTCTTTGGTTGGATGAAAATTATCCTGAAGATAGATATCCATGGAGATGGGATGAGAAAGGGATGGAGGATATGTCAAGACACATCCATGAAAATGAGGAGACTCTAGAAGAGCCAGTAGCTGAAAGGTCTAAGAAGGAAGGAGGTGATTAAGATGGACGAAAAAGATGGGGAAGAAACGACTTATGAAGTTCCTATAGGTCCTATTCACCCCGCGTTAAAAGAACCATTTCTTATAAAATTCAAGCTCGATGGAGAAGAGATAGTAGATGCCGATCCTCATCCCGGTATGAATCATAGGGGTATAGAGTTTATGGGAATGCATCGGAATCCGGTGAAAGTCATACCTCTATCTGAGAGGATATGCGGAATATGCTCAATAGTTCATCAGCACATGTACACTACAGCGGTAGAACATGCGGTTGATATTGTTCCCACTAACAGAGCAAGATATATAAGGACTATAATGATGGAACTGGAGAGGATCCATTCTCACGTTCTATGGGCTGGTGTTGCAGCTCATGAGATAGGTTTCGACACTCATCTTCACTTTACTTGGAAGATCAGGGAGAAAGTGATGGATCTTTTGGAGAAGATATCGGGTAATAGAGTCAATTATTCTATGTGGACTTTTGGAGGAGTGAGAAGAGATATAACCGAAGACATGCACCCGGATATAGACGAGACCTTAGATTATTATCTAGATCTGTATGACAAGCTTGAAGATATATTCTTGGGCGATCCGAGTATAAGGCACAGGACTAAAAACATAGGGATATTGACCGAAGAGGACGCGATGAAGCTATGCGGTGTAGGTCCCACGGTTAGAGCTTCTGGTGTGAAAAAAGACGTGAGGATCGATCAACCTTACGCCGCTTATGGGGATCTGGATATAGATTACGTTATCCCGTCGAGATATGATTATGAAGATGTTGGTGACGTATTTTCGAAGACCCTAGTGAGGCTGAAAGAAGTGGTTCAGTCGATAAATATAATTCGGCAGTGTGTCGAGAAAATGCCTGAGGGCGAGATAACGAGTGAACCTAATATGGCAGCTTTACTAAATAAGCTCAAAAGTGCAGAAGGTGAAGGAGTGGGAAGGATCGAAGCTCCAAGAGGCGAAGCCATGCACTACGTGAGATTGGTAGAAGACAACGAAGACGTGGATTGTTGGAAGGTTAGGGCTTCGACCTACAATAACTTGGCGACTTATGCCCCGATGTTTCTTGGAGAACAGATAGCCGACATCCCAATCATAGCTGCTAGTATCGATCCATGTATAGGATGTATGGATCGGGCCGAGATCGTCGATGTCAATACCGGCGAGAAAGAAGAGTATACCGATGAAGAGCTTCATGAATTATCTGTACAAAAGACCGAAAGGATGTTGGGAGGGATAGATGAATGAATCTTGAAGTATTGATAGAAGGATGGTTTTTCAAGGTTGTACTTACGGTATTAGTCTCTTTCATCGGTGTATTCTTAGGTCTTCTCTACAAAGGATTTGACAGAAAGATAACTGCTATGATGCAGTCGAGGATCGGTCCTCCATGGATTCAACCTTTTAGAGACGTGAAAAAACTATTCATGAAGGAAACTATCATACCAGATACCGCAATACCGTGGCTTTTCAACGCAGCACCTATCGTTGCTCTAGTCGCACCACTTATAGCGCTCGCTTACCTTCCTTTGGGCCCTTTCGGTCCGATCATGGAGGGCTATGGAGGCCTAATTTTACTGCTCTACCTTCTTGCGATCCCAGCTGTTGCCATGGCATTTGGTGGATTGGCAAGCGGATCCCCTTATGCGACGGTAGGGTCTCAGCGTGAATTGGTCCTTATGATGAGCTATGAATTGCCGTTAGCTATAACTGCTGTAGCCCTTGCATTCAATTATGAGACATTTTCTATAGCAACAATCTCGTCTGAACCTGTTTGGAATAGTGTAGGGATGATGGGTGGGATTGGATTCGCCCTCATACTTGCGGCGCTCTTTGCCGTTATGCCCGGAGAGTTGTCTAAAGTTCCTTTCGATCAAGCTGAAGCAGAAACAGAGCTCGCAGGGGGACTATTCGTGGAATATTCAGGTAGAAATTTGGGTATTTTCTACATAGCAGAAGTTGTCAAGATGGTCGTCGTGGGCGCTTTCCTAATAGCACTGTTCTTTCCATACAACCTCTCATCTTTGTACAGTTTTGGAGGACCGGAGATAAATGGAATGATGCTTTGGAATGTGATAGTGGATACTGCCTTCTTCTTGTTCAAACTTTTGATAATAATATATGTAGCCGTTTCTGTAATAAGGGTCGGCTTTGCAAGGTTCCAGATAAATAAAGCTAGTTATTTTTACTGGGTGCCGATGACGATTATCTCTTTATTGGGAATGCTTCTGGTCGTTGTAGGAGGAGCAGCATGAGGTGATAAGATATGCCAACAACTACGATATATACACTCATAAAACAGCTTTTGACCAAGAAAGCTACGAATCCATTTCCGGTCAAATATACGCCAGATAATATGCATGCAGCAGCTGAGCTGATAGAAAAAGGCGAAGTAGAGATAAACCCACCTGTAGAGATACCCGAAAACTATAGGGGTAAGATAAAATATGACAAGGAATGCTGCATAGGCTGCAAACTATGTGTTAGGGTTTGCCCTTCGGAAGCTCTTATATTCAAGGAGGACGAGAGCAAAGTCAAGCATTACGTTTCAAGGTGTACCTTCTGCGGTCAGTGCGTGGATATATGTCCGCAGGACTGTTTTGAGTTCACCGACGAATTCCTAGTTGCCGGGCTCGACAAAGAATCGGAAGATCTGGTCATAAACCCCTGATAATCTAAAAATATCACTTCTTTTTCAACTTTGGTATGTCCCTCCATCTTCCAGAGTTTAGTAACTCTATCATTTTATTTTTTGCCTTTTTTAACTCTGGAGTCATGCCCTCTTTCAAACTCATATCTTTCGGTTGTATCCCTATCAAGAAGACCTCACCTACTTTTTTATCTAAGAAATCCATGACCGTCGATAAAGGCAGAGCGTGAGTGCTCATCGTGAAGACCCCTAGAAGTTCTCTCGGCACGATCCTAATCTCGCCTGGTTCTAGCTCCATATGGGCCGCGTCAACTATCACCACAAGCTCGTATAGATCCTCTTCGATCAACGTTATATGGTTTTCAGGGACCGATCCGCAATCGATAGTGTCCCACTCTTTACTGTCAAATTCTCTTACTACTGCCTCACCTACAGCGTCGTCTCCCCTGATATCGTTTCCTACTCCTAATAGTAGTTTATCGGGCATGGTGAATCCAATCACTTTGGGTATATAGGATTTTACCCTACTAACATGCGAAAATTTTTTAGATTCATACCTATATTTCATAGGCAGATGGAAGATAAATTAGAAAAAATAAAAAAATTGTTAGATCTTTCTAATGGATCAGATTTTGATAAATATGCTGAAAAGAACCTTAAAAACCGCCTTTACAAGTGGAAAAATGCAGATATAGAGTATCTTTCTGATCTAGAATATTTCATAAACGGTAAAAAATACAGTAGTTTGTTCGATGCCTTTTATGAAGTTGAAGATATAGAGAAGATGAAGCTCAGATTTTTGAATCCTAATTTAGATGGCCCTTGGAATTTCTCCAAACCTACTAAAGAGTTGAAGGAGAAGGGTTGTAAAGGTGTTTGTAAGACTTTTGAATATGACCCCACCTCGCTCGATAAATGGTCACGAGCTAAAAACTCTGATATGGAGAAGGTTATGATCCGAGCATTTATAGAAGATTTTTACGTCCCTATCTCTATTAATACAAAATCTAAATATCACCATGCAGAGGATATACCTCGACAGTATTGCCCTCGCCTTAAAGAACTCCGAGAGCTGTGGGAGGATATCAGAAACGGCGTCGTCCCTTTTGTTATAAGATTATGCATCTATACGAAGAAAGATAGATATCCTTTGCTTTTAGATGTTATCGATGATAAGTTGAAACCTCACCCCTTAGGTAAGATAACTAGAGTAAAGAGAGTTGATAGGGGCGCTTTAGAATACATGAATTTCGATAAAGTGTATGCTTGGATAGATCTACCTCTACTGACTAAAAAAATATTTGAACTACTATTCGAGACTCAAGAGATGACGATCTTTGACTTGGCCGATCGCTTGAAGTTAGATAAAGCAGTAGCTGAGAACAACCTAAGTAGTCTAGAAACCAAAGGTCTTGTTAATGAAAAGAAAGAAATATCGTATGAAATAAATATGGATAGAATAGAAGAGATCGCAGAAGGCCTAGATTGAAGTGATTCAAGTTTCTTCTTCTATCAAATCCCCTATAGTCAACCCTTCCGTTTTCTCCGATGTTTTGGTCGGCGTTCTCTCTATTTTTTCTGTCAATTTGATGTCTAAAGTATTCTCTAGTTTTTTTCTCAGATCCTCGCTCGGTCTCATGTCTTCTTTCTCTAATTTTGATATGACAGATTTCTTTTCATTGATCTTCTTTGCGAGTTCTTCCTGGGTTAGATCGTCTTCTAGTCTAGCGTTCTCTATTCTCTCTGAATAATCTAAAGCCAATTCTTCGATCTTTTCCTCATATTTATTTGATGATCCACTCGTTCTTTTTTTGTTTTTTATTCTTTGAAGTACCTGTTTAGTTGACTGATTTTTTTTCTCAGAAGTGAGTACTTCCTTTCCATACTTTTTGCAGTCTTCACACACTTCCATCTCTGAGCCTTCCACCTTGACAGTCGTTGTTTTACTAACCTCCTTACCACAAAGTTCACAGGTCATAGGACACACCCAATTAAAATGATAGACTTCTTCTTTTCACTTCTATAATGGTTTACAGAGATTTAAAACTTGTCTATTTTCGAAACTGTCAACTTTTTAGTGAAATTTTGGATTTGCTATCAACCTCGATTCCTTGTCAGATTTATATCTTTTCTCTGCGAGGTGGGATTCCATACCTTCCCGAAAAGATAAAAACTAGTATATAGTTGGGATAATGAACAAAGATGAGTCGGATGCCCTTCTATCTCAAGGAGAGGATAGAAGAGATTAAAAAAAGAAATATACATCAGAAGGAGCTGAGTAAGCGGTTACCTACTTGGGAGAAAATAGTGATCACCTGGATTACTGTTCTGATATTTTGGTTGATTGTGAGCGGTAATCTGTCTTGGCAAAATTTTGTAGTTGGAGGAGTGATCGCCATTTTGATTTCGGTTTTGATGTATGAAAATCTAACCGACGATTTGAGGATCGAGGGTTCCTTGGTGAAAAAAATATTTTACCTCATTTTCATCCAGGTACCAGAGTATGTCTTCATAATGATCTTTCAGTTGGTTGAGAGTAATATAAAAGTGGCTAAACACGCATTATTTTTGGATTTCAATCCAGGTATTGTGAAGATAAAAAGTGACCTCAGATCAGATACTGGTACAACTCTCCTCGCAAACTCAATAACTTTGACCCCAGGTACACTTACTGTAGATGTGGATAAAAAAATGGATAAAACGTGTATTTACGTACATTGGATAGATGTTAAAACACTCGACCGAAATGAATCTGGAGATAGGATAAAGGGTGATGTGGAAAGATGGTTGAAGAAAATATTCTGGTAAATCCTCTATGGTGGACCGTAATAATCCTTTTAGGTACCAGTTTCGCCCTGTTTTATAGGGTAATAATGGGGCCTACATTACCTGACAGGATAATCGGAATAAATACGATAACCACAAAGATAGTGGTCGGTATCGCCGTCATATCTATAGTTACTGAACAATATTTTTTGATAGATCTCGCTATAGTGTTGTTGATGGTCAATACTGTAGGGGGACTGATTCTAGCTAAACATTTTGAGAGAGGTGGCGAAGTATGAACATGGAATTGATTCTGCTGATACTGGGTAATGCTATAATGATATTCGGTGCGATAGGCGTTCTTCGTTTTCCCGATTTATATACTCGCCTACATGCCTCTACCAAGACCGATACCGGAGGAGCGATGAGTATCCTGATAGCTACCGCACTGTTGGCTACCATTGCACCCTGGACGATCAGGCTGAAGCTTTTGATATTGACTCTATTGATAGCCATGATAAATCCGATGATTTCACACGCGATAGCTAGAGGCGCGCATAAAAGCGGGATAAAACCGATTGCGGTGGTGGATATGTATGCTAAGGATAATCCGTGAGTTGGTAATGATCGCGATGATAATAATCGCCATCATCATCGTGTCCGAAAGAAAATCTATAAGGGCTGTTATGGAATTGGCCCTCTTCAGTCTTATGTTTGTGTCAGCACTGTTCTTGCTGAAGGCGCCTGATGTGGCTCTATCGGCCATAGTAGTGGGTGCTATATTGTTAGGTATATTTCTTTACACAATCCAGGAGGTGGAAGGATTAGGAGACATTTGGTAGCTTTAATATTGGTACTGATATTGGGAAGTATGCTGGTTACGTTAGATTATTCCCGAGAAGTCAACACCGAAGATGGAGAAAAGCCCACCAGTTATGAACACTATGTCGATAACTGGGAAGATGTGGGAGCAGCTAACTTGGTGGTTGCGGTGCTGATGGACTGGAGAGCATATGACACTATGGGGGAAGCTATAATTCTTTTCACCTCTATTTTCGGTTTCTATGTATTATTGGGAGGTGATGAAGATGAAGATGTCGACGGTGGTTAGAAAAAGCTCAAAGATTATTGCACCTTTTTTATTCACGTATGGGGCCTATCTCATTATATATGGTCATCTGAGCCCAGGAGGTGGCTTTCAGGGCGGAGTCATCTTGGCTGTAGGTGTTGTTCTTTTATTAACCTCACATGGATATAGATTGGTTCGAAGTACTTTCCGAGAAAGATTGGTCAAGATGATAGAGAGCAGTGCCGCTCTAGGAATAGTTATTTTAGGTCTTACGGGACTAATATTCAACGCATTCTTTTATAATTATCTAAGAGGAGGGACTATTGGTACACTTTTCAGTGGAGGCACTATTGTGATTTTTAATATATTGGTTGGGCTCAAGATTGGAACTGGATTTACGATTGTATTCTACATTCTTCTAAGGAGGATGGAACGTGATTGAATCGATAACTGGAGGTTATCTGACAGCTCCTATCACCGGTGTGATCTTGATCGTGATAGGACTCTATGGATTGATGGTCAAAAGAGATCTGATCCAGCAGGTGATATCTATCAATATAATTTCTCCTGGAGTAGTCCTTTACTTTACCGGCCTTGGTTATATTCCTGGGGCGGAGGCTCCACTTTTCCCTAATACTAATGTAGTCGATCCGATTCCTGCCACCCTCATGCTAACCACACTTGTGATAGATGTAGCAGTGACCTCGTTCGCACTCGCACTTATCATAAAGATAGAAGAAATAGAGGTAAGGAGGGATGAAGATTGATTCCGTTGCTCGTCGCTCTCCCGATGCTATTTGCATTTTTATCCAGCGTTATTAGTTATATTGATATAGATCGAATTTACAGGGAGACAGTATTTTTGTTAGGTATATTGTCTCCTTTGCCTGTTTTCTTATACAATATAGACAGTTTGCCGATAAATACAGTTGTAGGTGGTTGGAGCAGGATATCTGGTATAGAAGTGGGTATAGATGGTGTCAATTTTTTCTTTTTGTTAGCGACTTTAATCGTATTTCCTTTAGTTGCAGTATACACCTTAAGTCATTTTGAAAGAATAGGTAAAGAAGAGGGTGGAGTTTCTAGGAATTCTAAATTTTGTTTAATTCTTCTTCTTTACGGTAGTCTTCTTGGAAGTTTTATCACGAGAGATCTTTTCAATTTTACTATATATTTGGAGATAGCATCGATAGCAGCAATAATATTGGTAGGCAGTTCAGATACTAGCGGAGCAAAGTTGGCTTCGTTTAGATATTTGATGTTGTATCTTCTTTCATCCTTTTTCTTTATTTTCTCAGTAGGTATAATTTACGTGAAGACAGGATATCTCAACTTTCCGTTGATCGGACAGAATTTGGTGTTAGATACGGAGATGAAGGTTGCACTAAGTATAGCTTTTGTTGCATTGATAACTAAGGCAGGGATATTCCCCCTTCATTTTTGGCTTCCTGACGCCCATTCTAAAGCCGATACACCTGTTAGTGCCCTTCTTTCTGGGCTAACGGTTAAGGCGCCGGTATTTGGGATGATATTGTTTTTGAGATATACTCCAATCGGATTTTTGACAGTTCCTTTGATGGTGATCTCATTTAGTTCTATATTTTTTGGTATTTTCATGGCTATTTTCCAGACAAATGCAAAAAAACTCTTAGCATATCACACTGTGTCTCAGATGGGGATAGTTCTGTTGGCTATCTCCGTTTTGGATATATATGCTGCGGCTCATTACGTCTTTGCCCACGCTCTTTTTAAATCAGGTTTGTTCCTTGGTGTCGGCCCGCTCATTTCTTCTTTCGGTACTAAAGATTTAAAGAGTCTCTCTTATAGGGCTAGCGGATCCTTGATAGTTTCCTTTGCAATTTTAAGTTTAGCAATCGGTGGTATTTCACCCCTGATTGGAGCCTTTGGAAAACACGAGATATTGACTGAGTTGAGAGGTGCTAAAGTCTATCTTCTTTACGCTACATCTATAGGCACATTGCTCTCGTTCTCGAAACTGAATTTTGAATTGTTCAAATCTAAAAAAAATGGCTATAATGGAAAGGATCAGGGGATAGAGAAAGGAATCGTATTTCTCATTGCTCTTTTGACCATTAGCTTTGGAATCTATTATTATCCTGAGTTGAATCCGATGGATTTGGTCTTTATTGGTGTAGCTTTAGGCCTCCTTTCCATACTAAAATTGTCACATATATTGGAATGGAACGTACCGAGGTTTTATGGAAAAAATGTAGAAGGATTGACCAAACAAATCAACTTTTACACAGCAGTCTTCGTGATCGTGAACAGTGTATTGATTTTATTGGTACGTTTTGGAGATACCCTCCAAGAATTGCTGATAAGCATAGTGGTCTGAAGACTCGCGAAGCTTGAAAAGAAATTATGGTGGTAAAAATCAAAAGACAAACTGGTTTGAACAACCATAAGGTGCTGTCAGAAGGTGATAGAGTATGATCTCTTTAGCCGTTGCTTTTCCTATATTATTTGCGATTTTATTCAGGACTATCACCTATTTCGATATTGGTATAAGACAGATTTACGAAGATTTAGTATTTTTAATTGGAATAGTTGGTCCAATACCAATATTTCTCTACAATATTAGTGATCTGCCGATGAGAAATGTGGTAGGTGGTTGGAGTAGGATATCAGGAATCGAAGTAGGTATAGACGGTCTTAACTTTTTCTTCTTAATGGCAACTTTTATTATATTTCCTATGGTGGCTTTCTATAGTTTTGGTTACTTTGAAAAATCTGATAATAAAGAAAGTAGAGGAGTTTCTAGAGAATCAAAATTTTGCCTTATGCTCCTGCTTTATGGGAGTTTGATAGGGACTTTCATTACTAGAGACCTTTTCAATTTCACAGTATATCTAGAGATAGCATCGTTGGCTGCAATAATCTTGGTTGGGAGTTCAGATACAAGTGGAGCAAAGGTGGCTTCTTTTAGATACCTGATGTTATATCTTCTTTCTTCGTTTTTCTTCATTTTCTCAGTAGGTCTAATCTATGCGAAAACAGGGTATCTCAATTTTCCCCTGATCGAACAGAACTTAGTGATGGATACAGAGATGAAGGTTGCTATAAGTATAGCATTCATAGCTTTGATAATGAAAGCGGGGATATTCCCACTTCACTTTTGGTTGCCTGACGCCCATTCTAAAGCCGATACGCCTGTTAGCGCGCTTCTTTCCGGATTATCTGTGAAGGCACCAGTTTTTGGTATGCTTCTATTTTTGAAGTACACTTCTATAGAATTTTTGGTTCTCCCATTGATGATACTCGCATTCAGCTCTATTTTCTTCGGCATCGGGATGGCCCTTTATCAGTCGGAAGCAAAAAAGCTCCTAGCTTATTCTACGGTTTCGCAGATGGGATTTGTGCTCCTCTGTGTGAGCACTTTGAATATCATTGTTACCGGCGTTTACGTGCTAGCACATGCCCTTGCAAAGGCAGCTCTTTTCCTCGGAATCGGTATAATCATAAAGGAACAGGATCAGAAAGATTTGGACAGCCTCTATTATAGTAATAGGAAGATATTGATGACGACCATGATTTTATTGAGTCTAGCCATTGGAGGAGTATCACCCTTCTTAGGAGGTTATGCAAAAAAACTGCTCAGTGATATTTTAGCGAAAGAAATCGTTTTTCTGTTTTATATCGCCTCTATCGGGACTTTAACCCTTATGGCTCGATTGAATTACGAGCTGCTTACGGGTTCTAGCGAGAAAAAACAACGATTCAATTTAAAAGTAATATTACCGTTTGCTCTTGCCACGGCAAGTCTTGGATTTGGAATATATTATAAACCCAACTTCAGTTTCTTAGGTCTTGCACTTATAGGTATAGCCATAGCGACGTTTTTTATACTGAAATATTCTCGTATCCTTGATAGAGATGTCTTATCACATCTCAAAAGGCACGAGAAAGGTCTTCCAGTGGAGATCAACTTTTATACTATGATATTTGTTTTGCTTAATATTTTGTTCATTTTTCTAGTTTTATATCATGATGTGTTGAGAGAAACGATCACTTCTCTAGGCCTGTAATAATTGATCTATAAGGTTTGAAGGGCAATATCTAGTTAAGGTCAGAGAAGTGTAGACTGGTAACCTTCAGATAATTTAACGGGGTATCCTCTATGTGGATACACTGAGTACCGACGGTTGAATGAGAAGCCATGGTAACAAGTCTATTTTATTTTGTGTATTGTGATGCTAAATTCTATTTTTTTCACTCAAGTTCCTTTACTGATACCTCTAAAACGTCATCGGACTTACTAACTTCTTTTTTGAGTTTTTCTAGCGTGGTATCCATCTTGCTCACATCTAGTACTGTTATGAGTATGCCCTGTTCTGAGTTGACCTCTTCTGTTTCGTTGAACATGATATTGACATCGTGATCGGCGAACCTTCCACTTATATCTGACAAAACGCCGGGTTTGTTTTTAAGTATGAATTCGAATTCTACTAATTCTTTACCGGGTAGAGCAATCCTCTCCATACGTGCTTCTTTGATTTCTGGGCTTATCTCGAGTAAAAAATATGCTCCTTTCGAGGCACCGATATCGTAACCAGTGTCTGACGGAAATTCGATTTTTCCATCTTCTTTTAATTTTATTATTTCGTAGTAGGTCATCATATACCTTATCATGAACAGGGTTATAAAACCAATGTGGGAAACAATCTAGATTTATTAGATAATTAGAAGATAGATCTCAATCATTTTCTCCCTTTATTGAGAAAACTTTTATATCCCTACACTCATTACCTAACGTAATTAAGGACTCTTAAAAATATAAAAAGTGATATTCATGTCTTCAAAGGATGAATCCAAAGAGGAAGCAGGGGACTGGTTCGATGAACTGGACGAAGAGTTAGACGAAAAAACCTCGGAAGTATTTAGAGATCTTGGAGAGAAAGATGCCAGGATGGCAGAACTGAATAAGCAGTTTATAAAGGATTTCTGGCGTATATGGATCAAGTTCGAGAATAAATTGAACGTCCACTTCAGTATGCGGCCAGACTATAGTTCTTTCGCACATTTTGATGAGTTTCCGGAAGAATGGGAATTCAGAAACGACTTTAATTTTTCCAATGTTAACAAAATAGAATTGATGGATAAAACTCAGGAAAACGATAGAACAGGAGACAGCCTTGTTCTTGAGTATTACAAGGAAGACGATACGTTGAAAGTGGGATTGTTCTTCGAATTCAGCGAAGGTGAGAGGTATTACAAATACAGCGGTTGGAAAAGGATCTATGTAAGATATTCACTTTTTGATAAGGAATTTCCGGTCGAAGACGATGGGATGGACGACTTCCATAACGTTTTGAAAGAAATAGTTAAAAATTGGTATACCTCCCATCTGGAAAACAACAGAGACGTGATAATAGACTACATAAAATCCAACTACGATAAAGTCGAAGAATATCCAGAATAAATTAAATCATCTAAAACCCGTATCTTTTTGATTTTTTACATGTAGATTGAGATTTGAAAGTAGCAAATTTCCACTTTCACTCACCCCTCCCCTACAAATAATTAAATAGAATGGGTCCTTCCCTAAAATCGGTCCAACAAAAAGAAGACGGATCAAGATGTGATAAAATGCAAGAAAAAGAAAACCTCGCGCCCCATATCGAGGATATAAACCGGGCGCTAAACGAAAAGTTGAGCGAAGAACAGATCGAAGAGGAACTCCGTACCTATACTGAAAGATACGGGGTACCCTTAGGAAGCGCAAAGAGATCCATCGTCAAGAAATACGATGGTGATCCTCAAGAACTCTATATCAGTACAGATAAGAAGATAGAAGATATGGAGGGAGATGAACAAGGTCTAAATCTTAAGTGCAGAGTCGTTTCTATAGATGATAAAGAAATAGAAGTAGATGATCAGCCGAAACAGATATGGTACGGTATACTTGGAGACGACACTGGTACGATCCCTTACACGCTATGGGAAGCTAAAAGTATTGATATGGAAAAAGGCGATACGATCAAGATAGAGAACGCCTACGTGAACATGTGGAACGAGAAACCCCAAGTGAATATCGGATCTAAAGCATCAGTGAAAAAAATAGATGAGGACGAAGTTCCACAATTTGAAAGACAGCCGCAAAAACTCAGTCTCAAAGATTTAAGAGAAGATATGCGTGATTTAGAGATCACTGCTAGAGTAATGTCGATAGAAGAAAAGACAGTGAATACTCAAGATGGGGAAGAAAAACAACTTTACTCTGGAGTAATGGCCGATGAGACGGGTAAAGCGCAGTTCAGCGCGTGGCACGACTTTGGTATAAGTGAAGACGATGTGCTCAAAGTTAAGGGTGGCTACGTTAGGAGTTGGCGAGGCGTACCTCAGTATAGTTTTGATGAAAACGCGGACGTTCAATTTTTAGATGATGATGAATTACCAAATAAAGAAGAACTACAGCAGACATCCGCTTACACAATATCGGACTTAGCTAAAAGAGGCGGTGCGGTCGATGCTATAGTTGAAGCGGTGATGATCGATATTAAGAGCGGAAGCGGTCTGATATTCAGATGTCCAGAATGTAACAGAGTGATACAGAAAGGGGCATGTAGGGTTCACGGTAAAGTCGACGGTAAAGCGGATCTGAGAGTTAAAGGAATTTTAGATGACGGCACAGGAGCATTGACCGTCGTGATAAATAGAGAATTGACAGAAGACATACTAGGCTACGACATAGATAGAGCCATGGATATAGCTAAAGACGAGATGAATCAAGAGGTCATAAGGGATGATATCGAGGAAAAATTGATAGCCCAGCCATTGAAGGTCAGAGGCAACGTGACTAGTGATGATTACGGTCTCATGCTTATAGCCGATGAAGTTGATCGGCAGAGTATCGACGTGGAAAAAGAAGCTAGAGAGATGTTAGACGAGGTGAGAGTATGAGCGGAAACATACTCTTTCCCTCATTATTTTCTTATGAGAATGGCCCTCTTACATCATTAAAACAAAAGGAGGTTTTAAGATGAGCAGGATTAGCATCCATCCATCGTTAAAACAAAAGGAGGTTTTAAGATGAGTATGATTAATAGAGAAGTGGCTTGGAGAGTTTTTGCAAGTGAATTTAATGAGTCCACTCTAGAGATAGAGGGGACTGAGGAGAGAGCACCTAGTTATTTGGTTACGCCTCTAGGAGCCAAGATCAACCGATTGTATGCAGTCGGTGTTCTGACAGAGAAGGAAAACATCGGAGATCCAGAAGAACCGATGTGGCGAGCTAGAGTTACGGACCAAACGGGCACGTTTTTTGTTTCAGCCGGCCAATATCAACCCGAGGTGACTTCGACCCTTACCAATATGGAACCTCCTATCTTCGTGGCAGTAGTTGGAAAAGCCAATACATACAAACCAGACGACGAGACCTTCTTGACTTCTATCAGAGCGGAGATCATCAAGGAAGTTTCTGAGGAGCAGCGTGATAATTGGATTATAGAGGCAGCTCGTTCTTTGAAAAATAGATTGGATGTCGCTATGGAAGCATCGAAGATGGATGAAGTCTCAGTTGAAGAGCTAGTCGAGCTTGGCTTCGATGAAAATTTAGCCGAGGGTTTCAAGCAGGCTTCCGAACATTATGACTCTATCGACTTCAATAGATATGAGAGAATGCTGGAAGATTCTCTCCGTTACGTATTACCTGAGTATGAAAGCAAATCGATCGAAGACATCGAACAGGAGAGTGAAGACGAGAGAGATGAAGACCTCGAAGCATTCATCTTAGACGTGATCGCGGATTTCGAGGAGAGAGAAAATCTGGAGAATGGGGTGGATTATGAGAGAGTTAAAGAAAAAGTGATGGAAGAGAAGGAGATAACCCAAGAAGATTTCGAAGAATCAGTAAACAACTTGAGAAGTGACGGAAAATTGTACGAACCAGTGTTAGGCAACCTGAAAAGGATAGACTAATCAACCCTCTTCTTCTTTTTGTTCATTGATAGCTTCTTTCATCTCCATATCGCCTTCTACGACTTTTTTAGCTAGTTTTTTAGATATCGTTATCTCGCCACTTTCGATACGACTCCTACGCTGCATCTCTCTCATCTCCCCTTCTGTAGCTTCTACGTCGTAGGGTCCTTCTGCTAACTTACCAATGCTCAAGGCTATCTTTTTAGCGGCTTCTATATCTGGAGATTCAGTCAATTGAGTCGTGTCCTCTTCGTTAACGATCTCAATTCTAACCGCTAACCCTTTAAGTGAAGTTATAGTTCGATTCCTGTTGGTTTTATCTCCATGGCCTATCCTTACCGTCATCCTTTGAAAACTGTAATCTTCGATAAACCCCTTTATTATGTCTCTGACTTTTTCAGGAGAGTCAGCGTTCATGGTCTCTAGGATTTTACCGTCTCCAACGAGTGCGATCCCGGGTTCTGTTCCTGGATCTATACCGACAAGCATCTTTTGATAAGTCTGCTTACCTTTCAATATTGAAAGGGCTCTTCGCACTCCTTTTCTGATGTCTTGTTCTATGCTGACTATGTTTTGAAAGTCTATACCCTCAGCTTCCTGTTCGGTAGTAATCACTAAATCAACATTTGGAGGGATCGGATCCGTTGGAGAGAGACTCACGAAGGCGATATCTCTTTGTTTCAATTCCCTAACTATCTCGTAGTAGAATTCGAAATTATCCGTTGCTACAGCTAGTATTTTCACACAATTAAGAACGGATTTCAGGGATATAGTATTTTTGAAAAATAGAAAAAAAGAAAGATTTTTAGCTCAGATCAACATCTGGAGCCTTTTTTATGTCTCCCGAATCCATCATATTTTTTGTCTTTCTTTTGCTTGCTTTGATAGTTTTTTCTGCCCTATCCCTGAGTTCCTCTTCTGAGAGTTCTCTTCTTGCCAGTCCCTGCTCGATAGCTTTTAAACCTACCCTTACTGCTTGTCTGATATACACTTCTGTATTTTCCATAGTGGGCACGAGGCTTTCTTCGTCAAGTCCGTTTTCTTCCGCGACCTCAGCGATAGCATAAGCAGCTTCTATGTGCATCTCGTCACTTATCGTTGTGGCTCGAACATCTAATGTACCTCTAAATATGCCTGGAAATCCTATCGAGTTGTTCACCTGATTTGGGAAATCAGAACGTCCTGTCCCGACGATCCTGACTCCAGCGTCTTTCGCATCCCAGGGGTATATTTCAGGGATAGGATTCGCTTCCGCGAATAGAATACCGTCGTCGTTCATCCCTTTCAGCCATTCTTTCTTGATTGTATCTGGACCCGGAGCTGAAGCAGCGACAACAACATCTTTACCTTCTATTAATTCAGGTACACCGCCCTCTTTCTGTTCTTTATTTGTCTTCTGTGCGAATTTCCACTTTTCAGGAGTCGATTCCTCGTCAAGATCTTCTCTTTTAGGGTGTAAAAGGCCGGTCGAATCACACAGATACAAATTTTCTTCAGGAACTCCAGCCTCGAGAAGGGTCCTTGCGAGACAAAGATTTGCCGCTCCAGCGCCGATCAGTCCGACTTCGACTTGATCTAATTTTTTCCCTACGACTTTTAATCCGTTGATTATGCCTGCTAGAGTTATAGCCGCAGTTCCTTGTTGATCGTCATGCCATACAGGTATATCCAATTCTTCTCTCAATCTTTCCAAAACTTCGAAACACTTCGGGGTAGCTATATCTTCTAGGTTAATGCCGCCAAAAGAGGGTGCTATCCATTTAACCGCCTGTATGATCTCGTCTGGATCGTGAGCGTTTAGACATATTGGAAATGCATCTACACCGCCTAAATACTTGAACAATAGTCCTTTACCTTCCATCACTGGCATGCCTGCTTCAGGGCCTATATCCCCTAGACCCAAAACTCTACTTCCATCGCTGACTACTGCCACGTTGTTCCACTTATTCGTGTGTTCATAGACCATCTCGGGGTTCTCATCGATATCCTCGCAGGGTTTAGCAACGCCAGGAGTATACCAAACACCGAAATCGTCTAAACTCTCGATCTGAACTTTTGGCGAGACTTCGATCTTTCCTTTATAAAAAGGGTGCCATTTCATCGCCTTTTTAGCGGGTTCCTTAGACTTCTCTAAAAGCTCCTCTTTGGTCATTTCTTCTTTGCCCATATTATCCTTCCGAAAAGAGGAGACGGAATAGACTATAAATAAATAATGGAAATATAACCTTCAAGTCTAAATAAATTTTACTTTATAGAATATGATATCATCGCCAAGTGACTTCTACTTCGTCAGTTCGAAATTTTTGTTTTATATTACTTTCTTCTACAGAGATCGAGGTACCGGAATCGTACATCAGATGGCCGGTCCATGCGATCATCGCGGGGTTATCTACGCAGTACTCAGCTTCGGGCACATACCAATTGGCTCCTCTTTCCTTTGTCATCGTTTCGATCATCGATTGCAGTCTTTTGTTTTGTACGACACCTCCTCCGAGTAAGACTTCATCTTTGCGGACGTGGGCCAAAGCTCTCTCTGTGACCTCTGTAAGCATAGCGAAAGTGGTTTCTTGGAGTGAATAACATAGGTCCTGAAGAGGTGCATCCTTATTCAAAGCCGCTGTCATTATACCGGAGAATTCGACGTCCATTCCTTTAACACTATAGGGTAGATCCACCAATTTCTCGCCCTGCTTAGCCTTCTCCTCGATGAGAGGTCCAGCCGGAAAAGGCATGCCCTTTTCTCTGCCGAATTTGTCCAACATATTTCCCAGCCCGATATCTAAGGTTTCACCGAAGACTCTGTATCTTCCCTTGCTGAAAGCTATAACCTGTGTGTTACCTCCCGAGACGTACAATAAGATCGGATTTTCGGCTTCAGTTCTAAGTCTACCGATCTCCAGATGGGCTATACAATGATTAACTCCCACGAGAGGTACACTTAAAGAAAGGGATAAGCTCCTAGCGGCTGTCGCTGTAGTTCTCAAACATGGACCTAATCCAGGGCCTTGTGAAAAAGCCACCACGTCTATATTTTCTTTTTTAATGTTTGCTCTGTCTATGGATCTCTTGATCGTTTTTATCACGTGAGAAGCGTGATGATTAGCTGCTTCCCTCGGGTGGATTCCCTCTTTTTCCTTATAAGTTTTTGAAACTTTAGAAAGGATCTCGCCTGAGTCAGTCACTATACTCGAACCTATGGTGTGAGCTGTACCCTCTAGGCCCAACACATACATAATAAAAAGAAGAAAAAATGTTTTTATTCGGGTTTACCTATCCTATAGACGCCTGTACCGCAGTCGGGACATTCGCCTTTTATCGCAGGCTTTCCGTTTTTCATCTCGGTTTCTTCCGGGTTTTTAACTTCGACCTTTTCGCCACATTTGACGCAATATGCTTTGACCATTTTCTTCACTCACGAGGGGATTGTTAAAAGACTATTAAAGCTTTACTTTCAAAATTGACATACGCCTCACCCTGAAGATGGTAAGTTTTTCCTAGGTCTGTGTAAAGACCAGGTGACCGATGTAAGCCCCTTTCTGTTTGATTATCAGCCGACATTCACCTGCGCGTCCTACCTGCCGATCGCGGAAAGCTCATCTCGGCCATTTGGACTTGCTCCGGTGGGGTAAAGTGGCCGTTTCATCGCTCCCCTCAAATCTCAGCTCTGCAGGTTAACTCATCTGCCTTGCGGCAGACTTCGCACGCATCACAGCTCCTTGAAGGACGTGTCGTTTCTGCGCCCTGAACCGTGGTTCTCACCACACCAGTTTGTACTGATCCACCTTTCCTTTGGAGAGGGGACTTTCCTCAGGTTCTTTATAAGATCCCGTCGGTCGGCCACGGTCTCCTGGTCAAAAATAGATTGTTACTATGATATATTTAATCCTTCCGTTTTACTCGAATTTGAAAATGACATATTCAAGCAGATTAATCTTTTGAGTTAATTTCAAAAGAGTCAGTGCATCTTAACTTCCAAGACCCGGTTTCGCTCTCATATCTCACATAGCCTTCTAGGACCGCGGGACTTCCTATCATGTCTCTTTCTTCATCATATAACTCCTCTATGATCTCACATAGAAGTTCATATCTTTGCTCTTCCAAGTCTGTGAGAATTACTGTAGGGATTTGAGCGGAGTCATCATTTTCTATGATCTCACCTTTAACTTTGACTTTCATACCTTCATACCTTCATACCATCCTGGGTTTTCTAATATTTCAGATAAGGGTGTAAAGTTCGATATTGCCCTCTCTTGGATAGATAATTCTCCGATAGAGTCGATCCGCAAGTTCATATCTCCTTCATATTCTTCTAACTTCCCCTCAACCATCACCTTTGCTCCAGGGATCATTTCGTTACTTTTTTCTTCTAGCCCTTCTATAACATCTCTCTCGCATACTACTGTCAAGCTCCCTTCATGCCCTTCCTCTTTGATTTCGAATAGGAACATATAACTGAACCACGAAATATCAGAGATGACTCCCTCTGTCCGTACTCGTGAACCTAAAAGTTTTTCATCTATTTCTGAAACGTTCATCTTTCTAGTGGAATTCTGAGCCGAAAAGATATACAGAGTAGAGATCCCGACTATAGAAAAGATTACCGCAAATGTGAGGATTTTTTGTTTGTTCAACATTTTCTCTTATCCATCCTCAATCAGATTCTCTAGTTTCTTTTCGAGTTTTTCCGCCGTAATATCCGAAAGTGAGACCTTGGTTGTTCTTCCTGAATTTTCCGAGGTGGTCTTGCTCCCGAGCAGTCCCTCGTCCGAAAGGGACTTTAGATATTTCCAGAACTGAGTGTGACCTAGTTTTTCTGTATCGTACTCTTCGCATAATACTTTGTATAATTCCTCTACTTCCCCTGTTATCGTGTAGGCCTGTTCTTTCAACTTTCTTGTAGAGGCGAGAAGAATCAATTTTTCCTGCTGATTCAACTTTTTCAATCTGCTTTCCGTGAAATAGGGGTCGATCTCGCCTTTAGCTGACCTGATGTCTTCGGTAAAAATCTCGTTTCTGCCGCTCATCTCGCCGATAAGGGCAGATTTTTCCAACAGCTCTATCCCAAATCGTGCGTCACCTTTTCCATCTCCTTCTTTACCAGCGATATCAGAGATGAGTTGTATTTTTTTGTCGTCGATAGACCCGGGATGGAATGCCATCTCTACTCTATCTTTGAGGATAGGGAATAAGTCGTCTGAAGTGTATCTTGGAAACCTGATACGATTACTTCTTTTAAAAGAACTCCTAGCACTCTCTTCGAGGAGCTCAAAAACATTTTTCTGTGACACTAAAATCATCGAGACACTACCTTCTGGTGATAGCCTTTCCTCGTCAAATCGTGAAAGTAAGTATATCAGATCGGAACCTTCTTTTTGGATGAGCGGATCGACTTCATCTAAAACCACGAAAAGATGGACGTTTCTTTCTTCTATCTTTTCTTTCACGATCTTCATCATCTCTTCGACGGAGAAACCCCTATCAGGAAAACCTCTATCGAAATGATGGACGATCTTCCACATCGCAGAGCTATTATTTTTTCTCTTCCTGCAATTCACGAAAACGGTATCGATATTCTGATCCTTTTTTTTAGACCACTGTTCAAATTCCATACAGAACCTTTTAGCGGTGACCGTCTTTCCAGTTCCCACCGGTCCGTAAATCAAAACATTCTGGGAGACGTTAGAAGAAACTATGCCCCGGTAAAGTCCGAATAACTTCTGCATCTCCTCCTCCCGGTTGGGAAGTTCCTCGGGGATAAAATCAAAGGAAAGTTTCTCTTGGTCCTTGATAATGTTACCAGTCGAGTTTTCAAATTTCATATTGGGCCTCACTCATTTTTGTTAAAGTTATCTCCTATAAAACTATGCCGCTGAATCGCTATTGCAACTTTTTGTATCGAGTAAAAGCTATGTTCTCTTTTCAGACCTATCATCTTTTTCACAGCTTCTTTAAATGCTTCCGAACCCCTTTTATTCTTTCTTCCTCTACGAGAACCACCATATCTCCTCTCTCTGAAAGTCGGTCGATGTTCTTTGCCATAACTTTTTCACGACGAGCCTCCAATTCTTGAAAACCTTTCAACTTATTTATCACGCGGTCCCACTTATTTGCGAATTCTACTGGATCATTCGCCTCTATTTTTTTTCTCCCTAGCCCCTTTTCTCTCAATGCTTGTCCAATCCATTGAAGGCCAGTAACGTGTTCACAGTAGGCCATAGTATAGTGTTCTTCATCCATATCTAGTGCTTCGATTTCGATCTCGTTTTCCAAACAATGATTCATGAAAAACGTGTATGACGGAGGCGGGAGAGTTACCTGCCCGAATCTTTTGAGTTTTTCTGCATATATTTTTTCAGGTGTTGAAGGTTCTACATCTGTTTCGATATCTTTTCGTTCCATAAATTCTTTAAGTCCTTTTTTTTCTTCCTTAGATATAGGTAAACCCCCTACATCGAATGTTAGTTTTTTAATTTCTTTTTCTAACCTTTCAGCCTCTGATACTAATCCCTTGACGATCCCAAAAAGATAGATCTTTGATCTATTTTTGTTAAATTGATATGAGCTAAATGAACTCATCTTCAATCCTTCCTTTCAGTTAGGAGTTCCGAAACTTCGGCTTTATCATCTATTTTAGAAAGCTCGTCTTTTTCGATCAATGGTATACCCTCTATGTTCATTCGAGTAGATTTTTTATGTAGGAATATGACGGGGTCCTTTTCTGTAACGTCCGAAAGGTTAGAAACGATCTTTGCTTTTTTCTTCAGCCCCCTGTCTTCCCTAGCTCCGACCCCGCTCAAAAAGACTTTGTCTTCATCCTCCGTAATCGCTTCGAAAGGACATTCACAGGTGGGAACTATCCTGTATCCTATGGAGAGAAGCGACTTGAAGATAATTTTCTCCAAGCCAGAATACTGATCTAATGAGATATCGTATTCTTCCGTGTATTCTTCTCGCTCAAAGGGATTGATCGGTAAGATTAGATCTTCTCCTAGGAACTCTTGTAATCTCAAAGCGACTTCAAGATCTGCACCCATCCCGTCTTCGTATTTTTGTATTGATTTTCGTGATACTCCAGCCACATCTGCAAGTCTGCTCAGAGGTATCTTTTTTTCTTTCCTAGCTTTTTTTAACAGATCTGAATTCATCTTCACATATAATCCACCTGGGGCCGAAAAAACATAAGGTGGTATCCCTTCAAGGACCATGTCTTTAAAAGTCTCGGGTGACATCAATGGAATACCTTTTCGAGAATAAACCACGCCCTGTTTCAGCTTTCTTTGGCCACCGATACAGGAGATGAATAGAGGTGAAGCATCGAGTGCGTCGTTCAAGATTTTCAACTGCTCAGAATCTCTCATCCGAGAGCTGTCCGCATTCACTGAGATACTGATGACGAATAAACGGTCGTCCCTTCGGGCTATGATGTCAAAGGGCATAATGTCTTGGTACTCTCTTTTTGAAAGGTAGAATCCTGCTTTAGAAAGTACCTCCCTCACTTCTTCGATAAGTTGAAGTCGGTTCATCGATATTTTAATTTACTCAGAGGTTCTATATAAAGATAACGTGGATCGTGGGCGCCTCCAACAAAATTTATCAGAAAATCAAATAGTCAATCCTCGAAATAGAGTTCCCAATAGACCGTTGAGGCAAGCAATTTTTGATTTTCAGATATCTTTTCATCGAGTTCATTCACTTTCTCTCCGATGTCTAGTGGTAGAGATTGGTAAAAACCGTAGGGGATGATGAATTTCGGATAGAAATTCACCTCTTTAATCACGGCTAGATCAGAAAATTTTTTTTTCAAAAGTGAATTGGAATAAAGACTGCTTCCCTGCGGCAGGGCCCATTGGTACAAAATCCTTAGACTGAGCGGATGGAGGCTTTCGAAAACGAATTTGTCTTTTGTGACTCTTTCGACTTCGAGGACAAAATCCTTTATTTTTTTCTGATCTAATAGATGGAAAAACCTCATACTTATGGTGATATCGAAGGCTTTAGCTTTGAATGGTAGGTTTAAAGCATCTCCTTGAATACTTTCGACTTCGTTCTGCATCAACATTTCTCTACTCGCATCTAGACCTATTACTTGTCCCTCTTTGCTCGAGAGAAATTCGGCGAAACGACCCGTACCTGTAGCGATATCCAAAATTTTTTTGTCTTTTGGATCTACCAGAGATAGGAGCATCTTTTTTTCCCTGAAATCTAGAACTTTACCTCCACCGGTGAATCTGCTCTCATCGTAGCTCTCTGCTATCTCTTCCTCTCTGTACCATTTTTGACCCGTTTTGAACATATTTGACCTCAAGGTTGGAATGTTAGAGGTTGATACACAATTTAAATGTTTTCTGAATATTTCTTTAGGAAACCGGCAAAAACTATATTACCCCAAGTATTTATAGGAAATTGTTTGGTGGGACAAATGGGCAGTAAAAAGGATACGAAGAAAAAGCTCTCTGGCGTAGACCTAGCCCAGAAAATAGATGATTGTACTTTCGAAAGTACGTTTTTCAATAAGGAAGAGAACAATAGCTACGGGCACTTCAGCAGCGTTATAAAGGAAATAAAGGATGGTGAAGGGGGTACCAGTCACTTGGTTAAAATAAGACCTCCGCTCTTTTATTTGAATGGGATATTGAGTAACATCTCTCGTTTACTATCCAGCACTAGTTCTCGTAAAATCCTCGATAATAAGCGATGGAGTCTTCGAGAAAAGGAGTACCTAGAGGCTATAAATCCAGACTTTGAAATAGACGATACAGTTTATGATAACGCAATACTGATGGAAAAGATAGATGGAAAAGTAGCCTATGATATACTCGATTCTGACGAGGTAACTAAAAAGGAAAAATTGTATGCTATCCAGAAAATATCTAAAGGTCTGATGGAGATACACCATAAAGATCTTTATCATGGGGAGCCTAACACTCAGAACTGCTTAGTAACCGAAGAGGGAGAGGTATATTGGATTGATTTTGAGATAGAATATCATGAAGAGTTATCTCTCATCGAGAAGAAGGCTAAAGATCTTGAACAGATGCTACTCTCGATTTTAGGTGCATTCGAAGAGGAAGAAGAAAGGAGCATAGGCTTGGATGATGAAGAATTGATAGATTTCATCCTTGAATCTTATGGAGATGAGGACGTCATCTCTCATTTTCTAAACAATGCACATGTGCCTTTTTTTGCTCCGTATCGGATATATCAACTAGCCTTCTGCTCAGCATATCGTTTTTATCAAGTCCAGATCAATCTCCTTAAATATTTGAATTCTTGGGAGTCCGAAAGTTGAATGGAGATGAACAGACAACAGATGTATTGATATCGAATCCGTTTGGTAGATTTTTCATCTCTATCTTACCCGCTACTTTTGCTGTCATCATATTCTATTTTCTGGGACCAGAAATTTATACTCCCGCTTTTCATGTTTTGCTCACTTTCTACTTTGCAGTGGGCGTTGGCTGGATAGTAGCACCGGCTCTTGCTCTGGCTTCTGGGATGCATCCTCTCGGCGTGGTAATTTGGCTCGTTTTTATTTCATCTCAAAGTTCTTTAATAGTTAGCGCAAATTATTCTCTTTTAGAGAAGATACCTTGGCTAGGTCTTTATATGGAAAGGCTTCGTAAAAAGGCTAGAAACATCATAGAAGAGAAAGAATTAGTAGAAAAAGTGGAGTATGCGAGCATATTTTGGTTGATGTTTTTACCGGTTTATGGAACTGGCCCGAACGTGATGACGCTCGTTGGAAGATTATTGGGTCTTAGATGGAAAAGTGTGTGGGCAGTAATCACTTTTTCGGCATGTGTGAGATTTTCAATCATCACCGCTCTTCTGTACCTCGGCTATGTGAATATCTGATCTCATCTTTCACCTGACAGCTTCAGGTACTTGACCACAACATTTATATAGTAAAAACTAACAGATTATTGTACAAAGTTAAAAGATGAAAGGGGTGGAGTAAGGAGAGGCTGGGATCTCGAATTTGAGAAGTCTGATTGGTTTTTGAGATGAAGACAAAATCTCGATTCATCCCGTTTAGGATCAGCTTAAAATAAGTTATAGAGGTGTTATGTATGTCGACTGAAACGCGATCTAAGGGAAAAGATAAGCCAATAATCGAAAGGGTAACTGAGTGTCCAGAATGTGGAAGTAGTCAACTTGCCCAAGATTATGACCGGGGCGAATTCATCTGTGAGGAATGTGGCTTAGTGATAGATGATCAATATATAGACCAAGGGCCTGAGTGGCGAGCCTTTGATATGAAACAGGAGGAAAATCGAGCGAGAGCAGGTCCAGCGATGACAGAGATGATGCACGACAGGGGTTTATCCACTAAGATAGATGATAGCAATAGAGATTCTCAGGGTAGAGCTCTCTCCAACAGTAAGAAGTCTCAGATGTATAGACTCAGAAAATGGCAGAGAAGAAGCAGAGTTTCAGGAGCTAGGGAAAGCACTCTTATATCTGCACTTAGTGAAATAAAACGTCTAGCTTCAACCATGGGCCTCCCCAATCATGTGAAGGAAAGATCGGCTTCTATTTATAGAAAAGCGGTAGAGAAAAATCTTATTCGCGGTAGAAGCGTGAAGATTGTAGCTACAGCTGTCCTTTATACCGCCTGTAGAGAATTAGACCTGCCAAGGACTCTTGATGAATTTGCAGAAGTGACCGAATTCGACAGAAAGGAGATCGGTAGGACTTATCGGTTTTTGAAGTGGGAACTAAATATGAAACTTGAGCCTACTAAACCGCAAAACTATTTACAGAAGTTCTGCAACGAATTGAAACTAGGCGGCGAGGTAAAAAAGTTGGCAGAACAGATATTGAACAGGGCTGAAGAAGAAGAACTACTCTCAGGAAAAGGTCCGACGGGTTTAGCTGCCGCGGCTATTTATATAGCAGGTATAAAGGTGGATGAGAGAAGGACTCAGATCGAGATAGCAGATGTAGCAGATGTGACTGAAGTAACGGTCCGTAACAGGTATAAAGAATTAGCTGATGAACTAGATTTAACTGTAGATGTTTGAAACATCTTTTAATTTCTCTATACCGAAACTACTATCGAGTGATAATATTGTTGATCACTAAACCAACAATTTATAAGAGCCCTCTGCATCGTTAATATGGGCGATAAGATGGAATACGGCTTGGAAAACAATATTCTGGTGGCGAAACTAGATGATGGCGAAGACCTTTTTGGATCTTTAGAAGATATTATGGATGAGATAGATCCCAAAAGTGCTGTGGTCTTGAGCGGAATAGGTATGTTGAGGGATTTTAAAGTCGGTTTTTACAACAGGGATACAGGAGAGTACGAGTGGGAAGAATTCACCGAACCGAAGGAACTTCTTTCTCTCAACGGTAGTATCACTGAGGAGGGGAGCATGCATCTCCACGTCGAAATCGGTGGAAGAGATCATGATGTGTCTGGAGGTCATCTAGACGGAGGTAAAGTTTTCAACGTGACTGAACTGACTCTGTTGGTATTTAAAGAGTTGACACTCTCTAGAAAGAGAGACGAAGAATTAGATATGTATCTACTTTCTGTGAGGTGAGGGCCCTATCGCATACGAACTGATCGATCATACAGCCGACGTGGGTATACATGCATACGGAGATGATCTAGAGGAAGCCTTTGAAGAAACAGCAAAAGGTATGTTCAGTATAATCACAGATGTTAGCAAAGTTGAGGGAAAAAAGGAACGTAAATTTGAGATAAAATCTGAGAATTTAGAGAGTTTGCTCGTCAATTTTCTTTCGGAACTGGTATATCTTCATGAGGTGCATAACGAATTGTACCGAGACTTTGATGTAAAGATCGAAGAAGAAGGTTTGATAAAACTATCTGCTACGGCTAAGGGAGAAAAAATTGACCTAGAGAGACATGATATGGATACTGCTGTTAAAGCCGTATCTTATCATGAGATTGGTATCGAACCTGAAGGAGATATCAGGATAATATTCGATATCTGAATCTTTACTTTCACTGACCCCTCTAAGGAAATTTAATAAAGGACCTCGATGTGAGAGAAGTGGTAAAATGAGCGAAGAAGAAATAAAAGAGTTGCCAGGAGTAGGACCCGCAACTGCAGAAAAGCTCATGGACTCAGGTTATAAGGATCTTTTGTCCATAGCCGTGGAGTCACCCCGCGTCCTCTCGGACGTCGCTGATTTGGGAGATTCCACTGCAGGTAAAGTTATCCAAGCAGCTAAAGATGCTGCTGATATAGGAGGGTTCGAGACTGGCGACCAACTTTTAGAGAAGAGAAAAAATGTTGGAATGCTTACTACTTCCGCAGAGAGTGTAGATGATCTGTTGGGAGGAGGTATCGAAACCGGTTCGATAACTGAGTTCTTCGGTGAATTCGGTTCTGGGAAGACCCAAGTCGCGCATCAGCTTCTTGTCAATGCCACACTTCCCGAGGAAGAAGGTGGATTAGATGGCGAAGCGATGATAATCGATACGGAAAACAGTTTTAGACCCGAACGGATAACTGAAATAGCGGAGGGGAGAGACCTCGATGCCGAAAGTATATTGGAAGACATACATGTAGCTAGAGCTTTCAATACTCATCATCAGATGTTGCTCGCCGAAAAAGCTCTAGATATCGGAGATGAACATCCTATAAAGTTACTAGTGGTGGACTCATTGACATCTCATTTTAGAGCCGAATACGTTGGTAGAGGATCCTTAGCTGAAAGACAACAGACATTGAACAAGCATCTCCATGAACTTTTGAAATTCGCTGAGAGGAATAACGCAGCTATTGTGGTAACCAATCAAGTAACAGCAAATCCAGATCAGTTCTTTGGAGATCCAACAAAACCGATCGGAGGACATATTTTGGGTCACACAGCAACTTTCAGGATATATCTGAGGAAGAGCAAAGGAGATAAAAGGATAGCGAGACTAGTCGATTCTCCTAATATGCCAGAAGGAGAGGCCGTTTTCAAGGTCGAAGCTTGTGGGGTGACTGAGTAATAATATCCTTGGATGATTAGATATATGGAGATGTAAAAAACATTTCCGATCATTTATTTTATTATGTTTAGAAAGTTCTGCACTTTTATTATTTAAAAATTTCCCACATTTAACCATAAAACCTGGAAAAAATTTAAATCACTCGGAACTAGATAGAATAAATAGGGTATTCGGGGCTAGTAGGTTAGAGTGCATCCCATCCCACCATCCTGACCTAAAAAACTAGCCCCCTCCCCCTTTTCTTATTCTTTTACCTTAATTCTCGTTGTAAGCAGAGGCTATAACTGCCTGTCCGAAAGGTATTCCCATGTCTCCGTTCGGTACCTTTTTGTGCACCAATAGCTCATATCCTCGATTTTGTAGATAGGATCTTATACTTTCTACTATCGGCCTGTTGTAAGAGACCCCACCAGATATCCCTATCTCATCTATACCTTTTTTATCAGATGCTTGGATCGCCGCTTTAGCTATGGCTTTAGAGACTGATTCTATGTAGGAAGCGGCTCGATTCTTTCTAGAGCCGTCATCTTTCATCATATTGACAAAAGGATCTAATGTTTTGATCTTGTCTTTTGTGATTTCTACTTCGTATTTCTTAATACTCCTTCCTTTTATCAGAAGATTTTCTAGTTTCATAGCAGGTTCTCCCTCGTAAGTTCTATCTTTACATACGTCTAGTCCTGCGGATACGGCATCTAATAATCTTCCAAAACTCGTTGTTTTCACACTCTCATCCATCATCTTATCAAAAACGTTTTTTTGTTTCTCATCGAAGTAATTTCCTTCAAATCCCTTCTTTCTCTGTATAGCAAAAACTAATCTTTCAGGGTCTCTTACCGCTTTTTCTCCACCCAACAGCGGGAAAGATTCAAGGTGATTAAGACGTTCATATTGCGTTTTATCGCAGTAAAGTACCTCTCCGCCCCAGCTGTTTCCGTCTTCTCCGTAGCCGGTGCCGTCTACAGCTATCGTGATTATCTCCTCTAGGTCATGCTCGAGCAATAGAGAAGCTCCATGAGCCCAGTGATGCTGTACTTCCTGCGTTTCCGCATTGAATTTCTCTGCAAAATCAAGACCTAATCTTCTACTTTGGTACTTAGGATGAAGATCCACTGCTACCGTACTTATATCTTCGATTCCAAGCAGCGACATTAAGTGATTAGCGGTTTTTTCGTAAAATTTAGTAGCGTCGTAAGACTTGAGGTCGCCAAGGTACTGGCTTGCGTACAACAATCCGTCTGTAGATAGGGCAAAACATCCGCTCTTATCCGCTCCTGCAGCCATGATTTCACCCTCTTCGAATTTTAAAGCTGAAGGAACGTATCCTCTAGACCTCCTGATTATAAATGCATCCTGCCCGTGAGTCCTAACCAGTGAATCATCGACTCGGTTAGCGATCTTCCTATTGTGGAGTAAAAAATATTCAAAAGGTAGATCAAAAGCTTCATTGTTATCTATTATCATCGGTTCACCGGGTAGATTCGCACTGGTCATCACTATCGCATCTAATTCGCTTTTTTCGAAGAAAATATGGTGAAAGCCTGTGTAGGGCAGCATTATCCCGATGGTCGGGAGGCCGGTTGCCGCATAATCTAACAGTTTTTCATTCCTGTCTTTTTTTTCAAATACCATAATAGGCCGTCTCGGGCCGGTGAATAAATCTTCTCTTTCAACTTTTGCATATCTTTTCGCGGTTTTCAGGTCCCGGACCATTATAGCGAACGGTTTTTGTGGTCGCTGGTAATCGTCTCTCAAATCTGGTATTTTCTCTAATTTACAAATTATGTGCATCCCGCCCCAACTTTTAGCCACGCCGATGTTCCCCTTCTCGACCAAAGTCACGAAATCGGAGATACCGCCTATTTCATTACCATTTTCATCGTAGAGAGTGTATTCTGGACCACATTCTGGACAAGAGGTTGTCTGGGCATGAAACCTTCTATCTATCGGATCTTTGTATTCTTCCAAACAATCTTCACACATCAGGAAGGGTTTCATAGTGGTTTTTTCCCGATCGTAAGGGAGTGAATATATTGCAGAGTACCGAGCACCACAGTTTGTACAATTGGTGAAGGCATAACTTTCTCTTCGGTCATCTTCGTCTTTCATCTCTTTCAGACATTCTTCACAAAGAGCGGTATCTACTGGTATAGTAGAGGATTCTTTTTCTCCGTGGGAACTTTTTACGATTTTGAACTCTTCTTTTGAAACGCTTTCTTGATACCTCTCTATATCTTTTATTTCAGCTAGTGGTGGAAGATTTTCCTCCAACTTTTTCAGAAATATGTCCGGGTCACGGTCGATGACTACCTCTACTTCTCCCCCTTTATTTTTTACGTATCCCTTCAAACCTAAGGATTTAGCAACTCTATATACGGTAGGTCGAAATCCAACGCCTTGGACCGTTCCCTTTAAGATCAGTTTCATTGACTGGAAAACATAGTGACTGCTTTTTATACTTACCCATCGAAAAGACTATTTAACTATAATTCTTCCAAGGGGCGATGATATGTGGGATAGATGAGGCCGGCAGGGGCCCCGTCATCGGACCTATGGTGGTTGCTGGTGTCAAAGTCAATGATGACGGTAAATTGATGGAACTAGGCGTGAAAGATTCTAAGAGGCTTTGTCCCTCGACCAGGGAAGGTCTTGAAGAAAAGATAAAGGATTGTAGTGAATTCACCCTTAGGGTGGTCTCCGCAGAAGACATCGACTCGTTAAGAAGTTCGATGACCTTGAATCAACTTGAAGCGGACCTGTTTGCGAATGTGATCGATGAGTTGTGCGTGGAGAGTGACACCTGTTACTTGGACTCTGCATCTACCGATGAGAATAAGTTTGCAGGGATGGTGAAAAAAAGAACCAGTGTACAGTCAAATATAATATCTGAGCACGGTGCAGATGACGAATATCCTGTGGTTTCTGCAGCTTCTATATTGGCTAAAGTTGAACGAGATAGGAAAGTCGAAGAGATATCTGAGAAGCTGGGGGAGGATGTAGGAAGTGGATATCCTTCGGATGCAAAGACACGCGAATTTCTCAGGAAGTGGATACCCGAGAAGGAATCGCTCCCTCCTCATACGAGGAAGAGTTGGGAAACCTGTAAAGAATTGATGAATAAATTTTGGAATCGATCTTTAGATGATTTTTGATTATCATTGATGTCAAAATTGCAAATTCGTTCTAAACCAGGGTTTTATATGCTAACAATGACTTGTATTCTTCTCTCAAACTGAAGTCATCATAAGCTTCCCGTGTTTGACACCTTTCGTACTTTTCAACCTATCAGCGATCTTTCTTATATCTTGAGGCCTTCCCTTAATAGCCATCGTTTCCATGCAGTTGTGCTTGTCAAGGTGGATGTGCATCGTTGAAACTATGTGTGTGTGATCTTCATGCTGGATCTCGGTGAGCTTATCTGAAATACCTTTTTTGTCGTGATCGTATATAAGTGTCAAAGAACCGTAGACCTCTTCATCAGATTCTTCCCACTTCTTCTTCACGAGGAAATCTCTAATCAGGTCTCTTATCGCCTCTGATCTGTTTGAGTACATCTTCTCTTCCAACTTTTCGTCGAACTTTTTCAACAAATCCTGAGGCACGGAGACCCCAAATCTTTTCGTGTCATTCATATCTATCACTATTGTGTTATGATTGTTACTAATATATGTTTTTCGTGTTACTTTCACCAAAAAAGTTAATAATGCTACTTTTATCGTTTTCGTGCTACAGGAGTTTCGAGATATATGGACCCGAGAAGAGATATATGGGATTTGATAGATAGAGGAGATGTAGAGGAACTGCTTCATAGAGCGGCGGTATTACACGGTCATTACTGTCCTGGATTGGCTCTAGGTGTCAAAGGCGGTTATGAATTGGTCAAAAGATTGGATTTGAAGTCAGAAGGTATGGAGGACGTTTTGGCCGTAGTAGAAACAAACAATTGTGCCTCTGATGGTGTGCAATTCGTTACTGGCTGCTCTTTCGGCAACAATTCTCTTATCTTTAAGGATCTGGGAAAAACTGCTTTTACATTGAGCGATAGAGATGGTAAAGGTCTGCGGGCCCGGGTAGTCAACAAAGCCTCTGAATACTGGGAAGAGAAGGCTGAAGAATTTTCTGATCTCTATGAGAAAGTTGTCGATAAGAGAGAGGGCGATGAAGAAGATAAAGAAGAGTTAATGAGTACTTCTGAAAAGGCCTCTCTAGCGGTCATAAACACTGATGTGGGAAAAATATTCGATTTTGAAGATGTAGAGATAAAAATACCCGATTACGCTCCGATACACGATAGTTATATCTGTGATATATGCGGAGAGAAAGTGATGGCTACTAGAACCGTGAAAAAAGATGGAGAAATTTATTGTTTAGAATGTGCAGAAGAAGGTTATTCAAAATTGACTGGTTACGGCATCGAAAGGAAGTGAAAAGGTGAAGAGGACTGCATTATTCGTTCTTCTATTACTATTCATCTCGATACTGGGTGGCGCTTCTGCAAATGTAAAGGGGGAGGAACAGACGAGAAAAGTAACTGATATGCTTGGCAGGGAAGTAGAGGTTCCTAAGGACGTAGACGAAGTGATAGGGATTGAAGCTGGAGCGCTCCGTCTGCTGGTTTATATGCATGCCACTGATAAGATCGTTGGAGTAGAAGATTTCGAAAAAAGAGACGGTAATCGGCCTTACATCATGGCACATCCAGATCTTCAGGAGAAGCCGAGCATAGGACCGATCCACGGCGGCGATTCAGAATTGATCGCTGAGCAACAGCCCGACGTAATCTTCTGGACTTATACCACTGCTGGTGATGCTGACGATCTTCAGGAGAAGACTGGAATTCCGGTTATAGGTCTCAATTATGGTGATCTAGACGATCATCGGGATACTTTTTTCAGTGCCTTTGATCTCATAGGTGAGGTCTTACAAAAAGAATCGAGGGCATTTGAGCTGAAGGATTTTTTCACCGATACCATAGATGATCTTAATCAAAGAACACAGGATATACCAAATGAAGAGAAACCGTCATGTTATATCGGAGGAATCGGTCATAGAGGCGCGCACGGTATAAAGTCGACCGAGCCGGATTATTCACCGTTCGAATTCGTCAACGCTGATAACGTAGCTGGAGAATTAAATCAAGACCACGCTATGGTCGACCCTGAGAAGATAATCGAGTGGAATCCGGATATATTGTTCATAGACAAGGGTGGTTATGAACTGGTCAAAGAGGACCTTTCGAACAATTCAAAATATTCCTCTATCGACGCCATACAGGAAGATAGAGTTTATGGAGTGCTACCATACAATTACTATACTACCAATTACGGTACCGTTCTAGCCAATTCATACTATATCGGTAAGATCCTCTATGAAGCTCGCTTTGATGATATAGGGATAGAGGAAAAAGTGGATGAGATATACAAAAAACTCCTCGGAGAAGGAGTATACCAGGAAATGAATGAGACCTTTGGTGGCTACGAAAATCTTGGAGACGATATTAATACGAATAGTAACGGCAACCCATTAGGGTATTCTCATGGACTGACTGTGGGTTTACCGGTGGCGATATTTATCGTCTCAACGATTTATTTTTGGAAGAGGAAAAAGAGATGAGAGAAGACAAGATAACCGACAAGTACCAAGAATACATCTCAAAAAAGGTTTTATTTCTACTAGTATCAGTTGTTTTTCTTATCATATGCCTATTGATCTCTATATCTATCGGTTCTTCAAGTATAACAATACATGATGTCCTATACGCTTTTCTCAGAAAAGGAGAAGAATGGAAGGTTCAGATAATCTGGCAGATCCGTATCCCCAGGGTACTATCGGCGATATTAGCAGGTCTAGGTCTTTCAATAGCAGGGGTGGCTATGCAGAGTATACTCAGAAATCCTCTCGGCTCTCCTTACACTCTAGGGGTCTCACAAGCTGCTGCTTTCGGTGCCGCTTCTGCGGTAATAGTCCTCGGAGCAGGATCAACGCAAAGTTCCTCAGCGGATTCGGTTATACTAAACAATCCTTATCTAATAACTATTTCCGCATTTTTTTGGGCACTGGTATCAACTGCAGGGATATTATCCCTCTCCAAACTGAGAAACGCTACACCTGAAACTCTCGTTCTAGCGGGAATCGCAATTGGTTCGCTTTTCACGGCTGGAATGACCTCTCTTCAGTACTTCGCAAGTGATATAGAACTGGCGGCAGTGATATTTTGGACTTTTGGGGATTTGGGAAAATCTACTTGGCGGGACTTTGGAATAATGGTTGTTGTGCTGATACCGATCTTGATATATTTTATCTGGAACAGCTGGAATTACAACGCTCTAGACAGTGGAGATGAGACTGCTAAAAGCCTTGGGGTAGATGTAGAGAAAACTAGGATGCACGGTATGCTTTTGTCCTCATTAGCAGCAGCGGTTATTGTATCCTTCTTTGGTATCATTGGTTTCGTTGGTCTAGTTGTTCCTCATATTGTAAGGAAAGTTATCGGAGGGGATGAAAGGTATTTGATACCTGCATCGGCCATCTTTGGAGCCGCTTTCCTCTTAGCCTCCGATACCGTAGCTAGGACCATAATAGCCCCTATCATCTTACCGGTAGGGATCCTGACATCTTTCCTTGGAGCTCCGCTTTTCATCTATTTGCTGGTTAAAGGGAGGTCGTACTGGTGATATTAGAGATAAAAGATTTGAATTTCAGTTATGACGGGCATGAGAAAGTACTAGAGGATGTGAGTATCTCACTAGAAAGGGGTAATATACTAGCGATCATCGGACCAAATGGGTCAGGAAAGACTACCCTCCTAAAGTGCATAGGAAATATTTTGATACCTCAAAAGGGCAGTATTGACCTTGACGGAGAAAGTCTTGATTCATACGAGAGACAGGACATCGCAAGAAAAATAGGTTACGTTCCACAGGTAGAATCTCGTGGTTTTCCCTCGACCGTTTACGATACAATTTTGATGGGCAGAAAACCGTATATCTCTTGGGAACCTAGTGAAAAAGATTTGAAAATAGTATCTCAGATCATTCGAAAACTTGGTCTTGAATCGATCAGTATGAAGGAAATAAATGAATTATCAGGTGGGCAGAGACAAAAAGTGTTCGTTGGTAGAGCCCTAGCTCAACAGCCCAATCTTCTTTTGTTGGATGAACCTACGAGCGATCTCGATCTAAAACATAAACTGGAAGTCTTAAATATAATACGGCACCAGGTTGATCAGGGGATCTCAGCTATCCTAGCAATACACGACCTGAATATGGCGCTTAGATACAGTGATAGGATAGTGATGTTGAAAGAAGGTAGTGTATATGATTCAGGGGGTCTAGACGTCGTAACACAAGAGAATATCGAGTCAGTCTATGGGGTCAAAGTTTACATCACTGAACACGAGAGTTGGTTAACCGTAACACCAGACAAGCCAGTAGATGGCATGACGATCGATTAGATCCCGAGGCAGGGCCGAGCTTATTATATCCATGAGCTATACAAAGTCAAAAAACTATTTATATAATTACACATTTGAGTAAAACTATGAAAAAGATAGTTGTGATGAGCGGTAAAGGCGGCGTAGGTAAAAGCACGGTAGCCGCTAACTTAGCGTTCAAACTTTCTTCTGAAGGTAACCAGGTAGGAATATTCGATAGTGATTTTCATGGACCTTCAATTCCTCAGATGCTAAACGTCAAAGAAGATGTATTGGGTGCGAAGGATGAACAGAGCATTGAACCAGTGCAAGTGAATCCCAACCTGAAAGCGGTTTCTATGGAGTTCCTGCTTCCAGACAACGATTCAGCTGTGATCTGGCGTGGGCCTATGAAGATGAAGGCGATCAAAGATTTCCAGGAAAAAGTGCAGTGGGGCGATCTAGATTATCTTGTTATCGATCTTCCTCCTGGAACGGGAGACGAGCCTTTAAGTATAGCTCAGCAGTTCAACGATCTTGAGGGTTCTATAATTGTTACGACTCCTCAGAAAGTCGCTGTTCAAGCTGTCCGGAGATCTATAGATTTTTCTAAAAAAGTCGGGATGAAAGTACTCGGTGTAGTAGAAAATATGAGTACTCTTACCTGTCCGAATTGCGGCGAAGAGATAGACGTATTTGGATCTGGAGGAGGAGAGAAGATGGCTGAGGAGTTGGATATTTCCTTCTTAGGCAGTATTCCCTTAGATCCAGATATAATGAAAAGTGGTGAAGAGGGAAAATCCTTGATAGAAACTGATTCTAAATCTTCTGAGATGTTTGAAAATATAGTTATGAATTTAAAAAAAGAATTAGGTGAATAAAATGAAAGTAGCAGTATCTGCAAAAGGAGATGACGAAACGGCAAATGTAGACGAAAGGTTTGGAAGGTGTCCGTATTTTGTGATAGTGGACAAAGATGAGATGGAATACGAGTCCATCGAGAACAAACACACCCAGAAAAGCCACGGTGTAGCTCCTCAAGTTGTACAGATGTTATCAGAAATGGATGTCGAGGCAGTCATAACTGGAAATGTAGGGCCGAACGGATATAGAACCTTGGAATCAGCCGATATTAAAGTATACAAAGGTTCCGGAAAGATATCCGATGTGGTCGAAAAGTTGAAAGAGGGAGAACTTGAGGAGATAGAAAATGAGACCGTAAGAGGTCATCACGGCAAAGGAGGGAAAAGATGAAGATAGCTATGCCTACCATGGGAAATGATGGAATGGACGAACAGATCGGCCAACATTTTGGAAGAGTTCCGACTTTCACGATCTATGATCTCGAGAAAGATGAGGTAGAGGTAATAGAAAATCAGGGTAAGCATCGAGGAGGAAGTATGAACCCTCCTGAAATTTTAGCTGGGGAAGGTGTAGATGTGATGCTTTGTTCGAATTTGGGTAGAAAAGCTATCGATCTATTCGATGAGTTAGGGATAGACGTGTACTGCGGTGCCGGAAACACTGTAAGAGAAGCTTTAGAGGCGTTTGAGAAAGATGAACTCGAGGTAGCGACTCTTTCAGATGGGTGTGAAGAAGGAAGTCACGATCATTGATCTTCTAATTCATCTATCTAGAATAGTTATTCGAGTATTTGTGGTGCTTAGATGAAGATAAAGGTGGTTTATGATAACGAAGCAAAGTCTCCATTTCAATCGGATTGGGGTTTCTCTGCGCTGATAGAAAGCGACGAAAGCATCTTGTTCGATACTGGAGATGATGGAAAAATACTTCTTAGAAATATGAAAAAGATGGGTATAGACACATCTAGCATCGATAAGGTCGTATTGTCACACGAACATCACGATCATACAGGTGGGCTCTACTCGATACTAGAAAAGTCGATGGAAGTATTTGTACCCAAATCCTTCTCTAAAGGTTTCAAAAAGAAAGTTAAAGAAAGGGCTTCTCTTATCGAAATTATAGACCGGAAAAAAATTTCTGAGAGAGTGTTATCGCTCGGCGAAATGGGCATGGATATAATAGAACAGTCGATCATCTGTAAGAGTGATAGGGGCAACATTCTGATAACGGGTTGTGCTCATCCTGGATTGACAGATATCATCCAAAAAGCGGAAGATCACGGAGATATCGAAGCTGTCATCGGTGGTTTTCACGGATTCGATGATTTCGATGTTTTGGAGAACATATCCCTGATAGTCCCTTGTCACTGCACTGAATATAAAGATAAAATCAAAGAACGGTACCCTGATAAAACTAAAGATTGTTTTGCTGGATTGGAGATAAAGGTGTGAAAGATGGAGGTAGCTATAGCGAGCGGAAAAGGAGGCACAGGGAAGACATTGATCGCGACAAACCTAGCCAAAACGTTTGCTGAGATGGGAAAGGATGTTAATTATTTGGATTGTGATGTTGAAGAACCCGACGGTCACCTATTCCTAAAACCAGAGATAACTGAAGAAGAGATCCTGCTCGAATCCCCTGATGGAATTGATGAAGATAAGTGCATAAAATGCGGTAAGTGTGCTGACGCCTGTAAGTATAATGCGATAGCTGTGATTAATGAGAATGTATTGTTCTTTCCGGAGCTGTGCCATGTATGTGGCGCCTGTTCATTGGTCTGTCCAAACGATGCGATAATCGAGAGAGAAAGAAAAATAGGAGACCTAAAAAGAGGTACAGCGGGCGAGATAGGTGTGACCTATGCTGCTCTCGAGACAGCCGAAGGAGGGATGTCTCCGAGATTGATTCAGGCAGTAAGGAAAGAAAACAGAGGTGAGATCAACATAATTGATGCTCCTCCTGGGACCGCCTGCCCAGCTGTAGAAAGTGTTTCAGGTGCGGATCTGGTAGTTTTAGTCGCGGACCCGACACCCTTCGGCGTCAACGATCTTGAATTATCCGTAGATATGTGCAGAGGTTTGGGGATGGAACCTGTAGTGATAGTTAACAGGGCTGAGTACAAAGATGACCGTCTGAAAGAGTACTGTGAAGAGGAAGGTCTAGAGATAATAGGTGAGATCCCAGACGATAGAGAGATTGCTGAAACATACTCTAAAGGGGATATGGTCGTTGACGAACTAGATGAGTATAAAGGTACTTTTAAAAAAATAGCTAGAGCCCTCGAAAAAATGAGCAGTGAGGATAGAAGGAGAGAACCTCTAGCTAGAAAGAAGACCGAATCTGAGAAAATCAAAAAGACGGAATCCAAACAAAAAGACTCGTCAGCGACTGGAGAATGGAACAAAGAATTGGTCATAATCAGTGGAAAAGGAGGTACAGGAAAAACATCTCTTATGGGTTCCTTCGCTGCGCTTGCTGAAAATCCAATTTTATCCGATTGCGACGTTGATGCCGCTGATCTCCACCTCCTTACGGATCCTGAAGTTAAAGAGAGCGCCCTATTCAGTGGAGGATATACAGCTGAGATAGACCAAGAGAAGTGTACGAACTGCGGTCTATGCTATGAAAAGTGTAGATTCGACGCTATAGTCGAAGAAGGAGAATTTGAAGAGAAGAGATACCGGATCGATCAGCTGGAATGTGAAGGTTGTGGAGTCTGTGAGATAGTTTGTACCGAAGATGCTGTAGATTTGGAGGAAGCGGTCAACGGAGAATGGTTCGTTTCCGAAACCAGATTCGGAGGGATGTCACATGCAAAGCTGGGGATAGCTGAAGAGAATACAGGTAGACTGGTGACTCTCGTCCGTGAGAACGCTGAAGGACTTGTTTCTAGAGAGAACGAAAAAACGTTGATCGATGGAGCCCCTGGAACCGGCTGTCCAGTCATAGCCTCTTTGACGGGCTCTGATTACGCACTAGTGGTTACTGAACCTACGGTTTCAGGTATCCATGATATGGAGAGAGTGCTGGATGTGGCGGACCATTTTGGGATACAATCCGGAATAGTCGTCAATAAGGCGGATCTAAATGAGGAGATGACCGAAAGGATAGAAGAGATAGCAAAAGAAAGAGGCGTGGAGATCCTCGGAAAGATCCCATATGATACAGTATTTATAGATGCTCAGATGCAAGGTCTTTCTGTAGTAGAATATGTAGATGAAGATAATCCCGTCTCTCATGCTGTAAAGAAAATATGGAAAAAGGTCGAGGACAGGATCGGTTCTACTTCAAGATGATATCTCCAACATCGACTCCTAAGTCGTCGGCTATCACAGGACATTTTGCCTTCAGAAGGAAGAATATATTAGCGGGAGTTTCACTCAAAGCTTCATAGTTTCCCTGACCTTTACTTATTACCAAATCTGCTTCCTGCATTCTCTCGATGAACTCTGGTGAATCTCTTTCGGGACCGGTGCCTGGTCTCCCGTCACCGACCACATCCACCTTAGCATATTCGTCTATTCCGGCTTTCTTTGCATCTATGGCCATCGCATCGTTGATTTTTGGAGCGCCCTTGACGAAGTAGAAAATTTCCTTGTCTCCCAACTCTCTTAAGAGGATTTTGTCGAAAACTATCTCACCTACATTATCTCCAAGGTAAAATATGGTTTCGGACCTCTCTAAATTCTCCCTGAATTCATCATAGTGATCTATAGATAACTCCTTCGATAACACCTCTTCTACTTCTTCCTCCAGATCGATTTCGTGTCCAGGACCGAGGTCTATAATGTTCCCTGCAATAGCTATTTTGACGGCAGTCAAAAATCTGTCTTTTGCGGATTCTACCTTCTCCTCCAGTTTCGGGTATATCTCCAACGCTTCTTCGTTCTGTTCCTCTTTGATCTTTTTGTAAGGATCTTGGGTATCAGTTATTTCTTTGACCGCTCGATGAACGTATTTACCGATCTTAGGTGGTTTTTTACTTTCGAGTTCTAAGTCTTTGAGAATGTCCATCACTTCATCCAAAACCTCTCTTTGGACTTCTTCGTCATCGGTCGCCATTCTGCTAGCTTCCAACGCCTGTCTGAGAAAGCACGGAATACAATCTAAGTTTGACTTCATCTTTAGATGCACCTAAAGTTGGATGGAGTTGATATGTATAGTATTTTTCCTTCCCCTTCAAAAATATCGAAATATGTTTATTTGGAATGATTATAACAAAATATATGTCTCCTAGGGAAGTAGGTAAGGTAGAATACAAACCGATCGGAATGATTCACACGCCTAACGAGGAAGCCGATGGGACTCCTATACAGCCAAAAGGTGCTGAAGGTGTTAGAGGCGAAGTCGAGATATATCCTGAATATGTTGAAGGTCTTAAAGACCTAGAAGGTTTCTCTCAGGTGATATTGATCTATCATTTTCATAAGAGTGAGAAAGGTCCTCTACAAGTTAAACCATATATGGACGATAAAAGACACGGTGTCTTCTCGATGAGAGGACCGAGCAGACCTAATCCTATAGGACTATCTGTGGTAAAATTGGAAAAAATCGAAGAGAACAGATTGATCGTCAAAAATGTCGATATACTTGATGGAACGCCGTTGCTAGATATCAAACCATATGTTCCTGATTTTGATAGATACTCCGTGGAAAGTTACGGATGGCTGGAGAAAAATGTGCACAAACTTTCGAAAACAACAGATGATGGAAGATTTTTTGAGGAGTGAATCTATTCTTCCTGATCCAATTTTCTCGCATAGAATTTTTCACCCTTGAATTGCGTTTCTACCAATTTCCTCTCTTCGACCAGTTCATAAACTTCATTCCAATCTGCATCCAATTTCTCCAGTAATCTTTGGACCTGCCTCTCTCTCATTGGGTGGACAGAAGTTATGCTGAGCAGGTCTTCAGTGATATCTCCCGAAGATGCGAACTTATCCCCTTCATACCCTATGAGATATTCAACATCTATTCCTCTTTCTTTGAAGATATTATAGGCCTCAGTTATCTTCTTTTCATCTGGGGATCTTGCCCAGTCTTCTGCAGGAGGCCTTGTGGGAATGGCGATATAATTCTTATCCACTCCTATTTCAGCTATCTCATCGGCTGTATTTTTCAGAGCCTTTGTGTTGTCATTAACTCCCCCTACAAGCATCGTCTCGGTATTCAAATTCTTAGGGAACTCATCCGAAAATTCGTAGACCCCGTCGAGGATATCTTGAAGATTTAGTTCCTCGTGCGGGCGATTGATTTTTTTCCACTCATCAAGAGAAACCGCGTCCATTTTTAAGGAGACCCAATCCGCTCTGTGAAGAGCTTCTTTGACAGATTCATGAGATATTAAAGAAGCATTTGATATTACAGCTACCTTGAAACCGAGATCTTTGATAGCCTCTATTTTCTCCTCTAAACTCTTGTCTAAGGTTGGCTCACCGTCGGGTACAAAAGAGATATAATCTATAGTTTCACCGTTCTCCTCAGCTGTTTCCACCTTTTTTTCCACCGTCTCAAAGACCTCATCGACAGTGTAGTATTCCTCTCTTTCCACACTCATATCTAATGTCCTTCCGAGCTGACAATAAACGCAAGAGTAGGTGCATATCTTTGGAGGAATGTTGTTAACTCCCAAGCTCTGTCCCAATCGTCTTGAGGGGGCTAGCCCGTAGGCGAGGTTTTTCCCCATAAATAGACTAAAGGATTACAACTATTTTATAACATTGCATTGTAATTACAAGATATGGAGATAGACCAGTTGAACTCTCGGATCAGGAGCTGTTCTAAATGTAGATTATCTGAGACCAGAACTAATGCGGTGTGTGGGGAGGGTGATCGAGATGCTCGGATTATGCTTGTCGCCCAATCTCCAGGAGAAAATGAAGATGAAGAGGGAATAATGTTTATCGGTCCCTCAGGAGATGTTTTAGACGATCTTTTTGATAACTCTGGGATGGAGCGCGATAAGATATATATGACCAACCTGCTCAAATGCATGCTCCCCGATTATAGAAAACCCAAACAGAACGAAATCGAAACGTGTTCTACTTATCTAGATGAGGAGATAGAGATTGTCGATCCAGATATTTTGGTCCCTCTAGGATATTACTCAACTAGATATCTTTTTAAAAAGTATGATTTATCCTTTGACGCTACCTTTTCTGATATGATTGGTGAGCTAGTTCTGGCAGATGACAAAAAGATATATCCCTTAGCTCATCCGGCATCTTTACTCTACGATGATTCCTTTGAGGAGGAGATGAAGACACACTATGAAAAACTAACAGACTTGCTAAAACCGTGCAGATGGTATGATATATGCCCAATGAAACGGTTCTATGAAGAAGGTAAAATTGAGAGAAGATGGGTAGAACTATACTGTAAAGGTGACTGGCAAAGTTGCGTTAGATACCAAAAGGAAGAGAAAGGGGAATACCACCCCGATTCCATGTTACCTAATGGTGAAATAAAAGAAGAACTTGAAAGTATAGGTGATAAAAGATGAGAAGAAGAACTTTAGATATAAGATGTAGCGAATGTGGAAAGCTGATTTTCAAGTATGTAAAGTATGGAGACGGGAATCTAGTCAAATGCCATAAAGATAGGATCTTGAAGGATCATAGTGAAAAAGAAAATAGAGATGTTAAGTGTAACTGTGGAAACGTTATAGGTAAAGATAGACCACACATTATCAAGATGAAGGGCCACGCTGTAACTGTAGAATAGAAATTTAGACCAAAGGATTAGATATGAGATCAAAAAGGTAACTTTTTATATTCCTACACAATTGAGTAAAATGGGTGTATAAAAATATGACGGAGGAGCAAAAGAAAAGTGTTAAGATATTGTATGATGATATCGTTATAGATGATGAGTTATATCCCGATTGGGGAGTCTCTATCTACTTAGATACGGGTGAGTATGAAATATTGTTCGATGTAGGTCATGACAAGAATATTTTGCTGAATAATATGGATAAATTGAACACATCAAAGGAAGATATAGACATTATAGTTATCTCCCATAGGCATTGGGACCATATGGGGGGTTTATCCGCCTTTGAAGACCAAGACGTAAAGATATATGTTCCAGATACTCTAAATGACCAGATCATGGAAGAATTCGAGCTACAGGGAAGGGTGATATCTGTTACTGACAGCGTAGAAATAGCCAATGGGATTTACTCAACTGGAGAACTAGGTAGAGCTATAAAAGAGCAATCCTTGATTGTTGAGAACGAAAACGGAGTTTACATATTGACTGGATGTGGACACCCGGGCATAGACAAAATAGTGGAAGAGGCTTCTAAGATCGGTAAAATAAAAGGAATAATCGGAGGCTATCATGGATTCGATGATCTAGATTTGCTTGAAGACATACCCCTTTTGGTGCCCTGCCACTGCACTATGTTGTTGGATAAGATAGAAGAGAGATTTCCTGATTCATACAGAAGATGTGGAGTCGGAACAGTCCTCAATTTATAAACTACTCGTTTTTATCCTTGAGCGTTTTCGGACATTCTTCCATCTCACCGGTCTCGTAATACTTCTTAAAACGTTTGAGCCAAAGAGGCCTTTCATGACTTTGAATAAAATCAACAAATTTGGTTAACCTCTCCATCGTTTCTCTTCTGACCTCGTGTTCGATCTTACACGCGTCTTCATCCGCGAGTTCCTCATCCATACCCAATATGATAAGAAAATCTTTAAGAACTTTATGTGTCTCGGAAAGTTCTATTGCTTTTTCTTCACCTTTGTCGGTAAGAGTAACTCCGCTGTATTTCTCATAATCGATATAGTCCTTATTGTCCAACTTCTGAAACATCTCAGTCACCGAGGACAGACCAACACCTAGTTTCTCAGATATATCTTTCACTTTGGCGTAACCTTTTTCTTGGATTACGTCATAGATTGCCTCGATATATTCCTCCTCTCTTTTTCCGAGCATACTTTTTCTCCATATTTTCTAGAAGTCTAAAATCTTTTGGTGATTCCAAACCAATCACTTTTCTTTAATCCAATCTTTTCCCTTTTCTGTAAGCATGAATGCATTTATACCATTAGAGTCAGGGTTACTGCAGGAGAAGGGGCAAGACGAGCAGCTTTCACATTTATAATCTACCAGGTAACCCTCTCGAACCAAGGATTTTATGATCTCATCTATAGTGGGCCTCGACAAATCGATGTTATCACTGATCTTATCGACCGTGTAACCATCATCTATAAGATTCAATATTTTTTCTCTCACTCTATCATCTCATTTTTTTCATCAGTGTCTTTATTTGATAATACATAATAAGCAACAACTAAAGTAAAAGGTAGAAGAATAATCGAGGGGATATAGGGGGGTGCATAACTTGAGAGAAAGCCTTCCCAGGTATTGAACCATCGGCTTCCATCACCTATTATGGAGTCTAATATAATGCTGAATATCTGTGTTCCGGCTATAATCCATATCATGATAGATGCTACCATAGCTTTGGCCTTTTGATGGACATCAGAGAATTTCTTCACGCTGAGGAGGTAGAATATACCTGCAAAGAACAATATTGCACCTCGCCAAAGCATAAAATATCCAGAAAATATTAGCGGCCCAAAATGTACGGTCTTGTTCAGGACTCCTAACCCTATCTCCAATATACCTACTAGAAAAACGACGATACCGAATACTCCAAAATAAAGACCTCCTATTTTATCTTTCATGTTTTCATCCATCTCATGCCACCCCCATCATGATCCAGATCAGGTGTAATAGCCCTCCCCAGATGAATAGAACAGTCGCTAGAACCAGTAAACTTCCACCCAATATCTCTAGAACACCTCTAACACCTCTTTCACTTCCTTCTTTCATCATCATGATGAAAGTGGCAATACAGGGAAAATAAAGATTTACTAGTACCACAGAACTGATAAGCTGGTACTTGGTCATCTCAATGGCGGATAACTGCGCTACGGCTAGGTCTTTCCTCAAGAAGCCAGCTACTAGCGGCCCTACAGTTTCTTTCGGTACACCGAACCAGGTCGTCAAAAGTGGACCTAACGCTTCTGCTAACCAGTCTATGACTCCCCCTAGATATAATACGTTGACCAAGCCTACACCGAGCAGTACAAAAGGGATAGCGGTGGTGAAGAAACCTTTAGTCCTGACCCATAATTTTTTCGAAACATTTTCTAACGATGGAGTTCTATAGGGAGGTATGTCTATCAAGATCTCTGGCGATTTTCCCGGTATCACCTTGTGAAGAATAAATCCAAAAAAGATGAATCCGATCAATAAGTACAGAAGGATTATGCCCGCGAATTCTGGTATAAGTGAGAATATCACGCCAAGTTGAGCTCCACACGGTATAAAGATCGCGAGCAATGTTATCATCATGAAGCGCTGTTTTTTGGTCTGGAGAGTTCTGGTAGCAGCCACACCCGGCACGTTACAGCCAAGGGAAAGTATCATAGGTACGATTGCAAATCCGTGAAGTCCTATTTTATGTAACAAGGTGTCTATCAGAACAGCTAATCTAGGCATGTAACCACTATCTTCAAGGATGATGAGATAAAGATAAAAAGCGGTGATAGCAGGAAGTACAATACCAATAGCCACAAAAAGACCGGATGTCAACATGCCGAAAGCCTCGAAACTGTTCCCTGCAGCAGGATCACCGACCAGGATGAAGTAATACCAGCTTCCTTTACCAGGGAAAACGCCCTGAAGCCAGGGAAGCCAGTGATTATCAAAAAGCCTTACAAAAAACCCGTCGGTAAAGAATCCTGCAAAGGCACTGAAAAAGCTCCAGAATCCATATAAAACTGCAAGAGCTATAGGGAGACCAGTTAATGGTTTGACTGTTAACTCCGCTATAGCGTCTTTAAGGGTGGTTTTTCCATCACCGTACGTTACCGTTTCTTCTGCGATTCTGTCAACCAGCTTCCATCTTTCATCTATTTCACATTCCATCAAGACGTCCCCTCAACTTTAGATTCTATCTTAGAAATATCTCTCGGCTTGGCATCTTTGATTTTTGATACTAGTTCTTTGACACCCCAGCCACTAACAGCTATAGTGGGAACCACGGGAACTCCCAACAACTCTCTCAACCTTTGCAGATCTATCTCGATATCTTTATCTTTGGCTACATCCCACATGTTCAACGCAATCACCACAGGATAACCCATCTCGATTATCTCTAAAGCTAGATAAAGTCCACGTTCGATTTTAGTTGAGTCGATAACACAGATAACGATGGAGTCTTCGTTATCCTTCAGCATCTTGACGGCTACTTCTTCAGCTTTGTCTTTAGGATCTAAAGAGAATGTTCCCGGTACATCTATCAATTCTACTTCTTCTCCGTCGATCTGCATATAACCTTTTGTATAATCAACCGTGGTGCCTGGATAGTTAGATTCAGTAACGTTAGCTCCGGTGAGACGATTGAATAAAACACTTTTTCCCACGTTCGGATGACCTATGAGTAGTAGTTTCAATCTATCACCTCTACCTTTATTTTGTCGGCCATCCCGATACCCATAGAGGTAGTTGAGCCGTTCACCTCCACCACAACAGGACCGTCGATTGGCTGTTTGGTCTTAAAGGTGAGTTCTTTGCCGACTCTAATACCCATCCCAGCAAGTTTACTTTTAAGCTCATCATCTATGCCTCTAACAATGGCCTTTTTACCGAATTTCATATCTTTCAGCTTTTTTACCATGGTTATCCTAGACTCCTCACTCTTATCTTTCTAGCCATACCTCTTCCTATCGACACTGTCGAGTTATTTACTTTCACGGTTATAGGCCCGTGATAAGAGATGATTTGAATTATTGCTCCTTCTCGGAGTCCCCTCAAAGCTAATTTCTGTTTCAAGCCTCTCCCTCCCTCTATGTTAATTATCCTAGCCTTCTCTCTAATATCTAATTCAGGCAGTATCGTTTGTTTGCTCCTTCTTTTCATCGTCTCAAGGCCTCTTTGCACTCTCGTAGGAACACCTTTAGGTACACCTAATCACTCCAACTATAAAAGTTTTTGTAAGCCGAATCTTTTTCGGGTAACGAAACTTTTAATAACTATTTCACATATGAGTAATGAGTAACAAGCGATGAGTTCTAGTAAAAGATCTAGTTCTTCTCATTCAAATATAAAAAATTCTAAAAGGAATTCGAATAAAGGGAAAAAATGAATGGAAAGCAGGAATTCAAGGAGCTGAAAAAGGAGAAATAGAAGGGACTCTAAGAGGATTTCTGTCTGTCCAAATTGTGGTGAAGAAGTAATTCATCATAATGGGCTTCCATGTTCTGAATAAGATTTTTTTCTAGTGAGACTATAATTTATCACCTATGACCCATCAAAGTCTCACCCCCAAAAATTTTATAGTCTTGTTAACTAATACTTAACATATGTGCAAAGGTGATCTTACTAAACGTGATCGAGAACACATGATAACCATCTTCCTCTTAGGAGGACTCGAGAATCCTGTTGGCCCCTCTAAATTAGCTACTAGAAGAGGTATGAGCAGAGCAGGAGCCCTGCAGAAGATGAAAAGGCTAGAGGAATATGGGGTTGGTGAATATATGCCTAAAAAGGGATTGAAGATTAATTGCCGGGGAAAAGAGATCATAGAGAATGAGATATTAAGACATCATGTGGTGGAAAATTTTTTCCAAAAATCACTAGGGATGGGGTTCGAAGAGGCCTGTGAAGAATCGTCGAAACTGAGTTCAGAGATGAGTGAAAGGATGATCGAATTGATTAACAGTTCTTATGGGGATGATATTAGCTGTGAATGCGGTCTGTGTTTAGATCCGCCTTTCGCACCTGAAGATCTCAAAGAATGCCACTGGTGTAAGCAGTTATTCGAGGAGGGGGATAATGATAGATAAAAGAATTGTTATCATAATAATTTGTGTGTTACTTTTTGATGGGGCAATCGCTTTACTCGGTAATACTTGGGGAGAGATAGATGATGAAGAGGGATTAAGGGTCGCTGTAACCATCCCTCCTCAAGAACAGTTCGTCAAAAAGGTGGGAGGCGATAGAGTCAAAGTCACGCTGATGGTTCCCCCCGGTGAAGACCCTCATTCATATGAACCAACACCTCGCCAAATGAGAGAAGTAGCGAAAGCTGATATCTATTTCAAATTAGGTTCTAAAATCTCGTTTGAAACCAGATGGATGGATAAAATTAAAAGTTATAACGAAGAGATGACGATCGTAAACTGTAGTGAAGAGATACAACTCCGTAAGATGAGATCGACTATAGACCCTCACGTTTGGATGTCGCCTCTGAATGCTATTAGAGTGGTGGAAAATATCAGAACCGCATTGATTGAAGAAGACGACGCAAACTCCCCCTCGTACGATGAAAACGCTAAAGAATACACATCAAAGTTGGGAGAGATTCACCAAGATATCAAAAGTGATATGGAAAATTATGAGGGTAAAAAATTCCTGGTTTATCATCCCTCTTTCGGATACTTCGCCGATGAGTATAATTTAACTCAAGTCCCTATAGAAAAAGAAGGAAAAGAGCCCGGAACGAAAGAGGTACAACACATAATAGATCAAGCGAAAAAAGAGAACATCTCAGTAGTCTTTGTCTCGCCTCAATTTGACCAGAGTCAGGCACAGACTATAGCCGAAGGAATAGATGGTGAAGTGATATCTCTTAATCCCCTGGCGGAAGATTACATAGAAAATATAAGAGAAATGGGTAACAAGCTAACTTCCGCCTTCAAAGGATCGAGAGGTGATGATTTATGGTAGAGACCGCTATAGAGATAAAGGATGTCTCTGTTAGCTTAGGAAATAAAACGGTTCTAAAGGATGTCAGTGTGTCATTAGATGAAGGCACGTTCTTGGGGATAATCGGACCGAATGGAGGAGGAAAAACGACTCTTCTTAAGGTCCTGTTAGGGTTACTCTCTCCAGAGCAAGGAAAAGTCCGCATCTATGGGAGGCCCCCATCCAAAATAAGTGACGAGGTGGGATACGTTCCCCAGTATTCTAATTTCGATGCTCAGTTCCCGATAAGTGTTTGGGATGTCGTACTGATGGGAAGAGTTGGAGAGCTTGGGTGGAAACCTTTCTATTCTAAGAAAGATAAGAAAATAGCTGAACGGTCTTTAAAAATGGTAGATATGCAAGAATATAAAGACAGACAGATTTCTGAGCTGTCAGGAGGTCAACAGCAGAGGGTTCTTATAGCAAGGGCTTTGGCGACTGAACCTAAAATTCTACTTCTAGACGAGCCCACTGCAAGCATAGACGAGAAGATTCAAACGAATATATATGAACTCTTGAAAAAGTTGAATGGAAAAAAGAACATGACTATAATCCTAGTATCTCATGACATCGGAGTTATCTCTTCTTATGTGAATAAGGTAGCATGTCTTAATAAGTATTTAATCTACCACGACTCAGATGAGTTGACATCTGAGATGATAGAAGCCTCCTACGAGTGTCCGGTGGATTTGGTTGCCCATGGTCATCCACATAGAGTATTTGAAAATAAGATGCCTTCGGAGGAGGATTAGAATGTTTGGAATGTTAGAATATGCTTTTATGAGAAATGCCGTTTATGCCGGTATTTTGGGTTCTATCATATTTGGCATCATAGGGACTTACGTGGTAGTCAAAAAGATAGTTTTTATAAGTGGCGGTGTAGCTCATGCATCTTTTGGAGGGGTGGGGCTTTCGTTTTATGTTGGCATCCCTCCCCTTCTCGGTGCCCTATTGTTTGCTGTAACCTCCGCTGTTGGTGTAGGTCTCCTTGGAAGTAAAAAAATACAACGAGAAGACACCGCAATTGGCATAATATGGGCTCTTGGCATGGCGATAGGAGCCTTTTTCTATCATATAACTCCTGGCTATCTTACGAGTCCTGCTAGCTTTCTCTTTGGAAATCTTTTGATGATCGGGACTTTTGATATATATTTACTCGCTGGTTTAGCCT
>JAGXLF010000104.1 GCA_018334835.1 Thermoplasmatota archaeon
GTCTATGGGTATCCCGGCTACGATAAGATTCAGTTCTTCTCCCTTGATAACTTCCTTCATCTTCCTCTCTCCCTGCTTTTTCTTGGAAAGATGTGGTAAAAGATCACTTATAACGAAGATGGGGTCACCGGGGTCCTCTCCGATAGAGATATCTACTGGAGTTCCGTCTTCTTTGACCACCCTGCCTTGGATAGCCAACGGTATACTGACCCATTGGTATTTTTTTATCCCTCCGTAATAGTGTGTTTGGAGAAGTGCAATTGAAGCTTCTTTATCCTCATAAAGTGGTCTTGCTTTGAGGTCCAATCTCGGTGCGTCGATATGACTGCCCACTATATTACACCCGTGGGTGAGGTCTTCTTCTCCTATCACTGCAGCGGCTATACTCTTGTTCCTGTTGATGAAATAGACCTTATCGCCCTTTTCTAGTTCTTTGTATTCACTTATCGATTTGAAACCGTTCTCTCTCAAGAGTTCTTCTGACCGATCGACTGCCTGTCTTTCCGTTTTAGATGAGGATATGAAATCCTTGTAATCTTCTGCAAATCCGAAGATCTCTTCTTTTTCTTCCTCATCCAGATCCTCCCAAACATTTTGAGGGGTAAAACTCAATTTTTCTTCTAGGTCGATTTCTTCTTCAGACATGATATTCTAAAAGGGCGAAACCGAGGGCCTTATTTATGTTTTCTCAATAAATATCTCTCGAACGAATATACGAAGCAAACGTATCAGAGAGGCTAGATGAAACTCCGAAAGTATTATAAATCCCCCAATTATTGGATACGTGAGTCAATTTGATAACGGATTACTGGACAGTGCAATAAACCATGACTGAGCTTTTAGAGGAGTTGGAGGAAAAAAAGAAGAAGGCCAATTCCCAGGCCGAAAAGTACAAGAGGCTTAGAGACGAGAAGAACGAAGAAGCAAAAAAGTGGGTAGAGAAAAGAGACGAGCACAACGCTAAAGTCAAAGAATTGATAGAAAAAGGTAATGAGCTCAAGGAAGAGAGAAACGACCTGAACGAAAAGGTAAAGGAGTACAAGGAAAAAAGAGACGAACTCAACCAGAAGGTTAACGAATTATCGAGAGAACTCAAGCAAGAAAAAAGGGAAGTGCTTCCCAAAGATGGTAAATCCATGGAACAGCTGAAGAAGGAGATAGAGGGATTGGAGTATGAACAGATGACCAATGTTCTTACTCCAGATGAAGAAAAAGAGATCATCGACAAGATATCCGAAAAGCAGCAGGAACTAGAAAAAAGAGAAAAGTTGATCGAAGAGAACGAGAAGATAATGGAACTCACTGAAGAACTCGATGAAGCAAAAGATGAAGCCGAAGAGTACCACAAAAAAGTTTCAGAACTGGCAGAAAAGGCTCAAAAGAAACACGATGAGATGCTCGAAAAGTTCGATAAGGCGGACGAGGTCAGAGAGAAAGCCGATGAAGGGCAGAAAAAATTTGTCAAGGCTAAAGAAAAGGGCGACGAATATCACGAAAAGCATATAGAAGCGGTCAACGAGGTACGAGACTACAACAAAATAATATCCGGACTGAAGAAAAAACAGCGCAGAGCCAAAAAAGAAAAAGAAGAAACAGAGACCCAGAGAGAGGCAAAAGAGCTGTATGAAAAATTCAAGAAAGGAGAAAAACTCGGTACTGATGACATAATGACCCTGCAGAAAGCTGGGCTTCTCTGATTTGGTCTAATCAAAAACATCTTACTTTTCTTTGTTGCGACGGATCTCTTATTTCATCAGTAGCTTTTTTTTCAGTACAACCAAAACAATATATTTGAGGATGGAGATAACCTCTTGATACGATGAGCTCCGAGTTCAAAAAGAATCATGTGGTAGCTATCGATGATTTCACTGTAGATGAGATAAGGACCATCTTGGATTTGGCGGAGGAGATGACACCGATCGTAGAAGGTAAAAAAATAAACAAAGACTTCGAAGGAAAAATCCTTGCCACGCTCTTTTTCGAGCCAAGTACAAGGACCCGCCTTTCCTTTGAAGCAGCGATGAAAAGGATGGGAGGGCGATGTATCGGTTTTGCTAGACCCGGAACGTCCTCGGCCAAGAAAGGAGAATCCCTCGCGGACACCATCCGGGTAGCGGCGGGATATGCCGATATGATCGTGCTCAGGCATCCACAAGAAGGAGCCGCACAGTTAGCTTCTAAGTTCTCCGACGTGCCGGTGATAAATGCCGGGGACGGAGCAGGACATCACCCGACCCAGACACTGCTTGATCTTTTCACAATTAGAAAGGAAAAAGGTAGCATATCCGATAATCATATAGGGATAGCAGGGGACCTGAAGTACGGAAGAACGGTCCATTCGTTAACGAAGGCTCTCAGCATGTTCGAGACAGAGATGACCTTTATCTCTCCACCCTCTCTCAGGATGCCTAAAGAGATCATCGACATGTTGAAAAGGAAGGGAGTCAAGTTCCAGGAAGTAAAAAATATAGAGGAAACATTGAGCAATCTAGACATTCTATACATGACTAGGATACAGAGAGAAAGGTTCCCTTCTGACGAGGATTACAAGAAAGTTGCGAGGTCTTATCATCTAGAAAGAGAGATGCTTGAAAATTCTAAGGATGACCTGAAGGTGATGCATCCACTGCCCAGAGTGGATGAAATAAAGGCCGATGTAGATGAAACACCGAAAGCTAGATATTTTGAGCAGGCAGCTAATGGGGTACCTACTAGGATGGCTCTTCTGAAGCTGCTTCAAGAGGTGTAAAGATGGAAGGAAAAGAGAAAAAGATAAAGATCACGCCGATAGAACATGGGACCGTCATAGATCATATCAAAAAAGGCCAGGGTATGAAAGTTCTCAGGATACTAGACCTTGTCGATAGGGAGATCGATTCCATAGTCAGTATGGCTATGAATGTGAACAGCAGCATGGGTAAAAAAGACATAGTGAAAGTCGAAGGAAAAGAATTGAAGAATGAGGAATTCGACAAGATATCTCTTATATCTCCTAACGCCACTGTCAATATAATAAGGGATTACGAAGTGATCAAAAAACACAGGGTGGGACTACCGGATTTTGCAAAAGGTATCGTAAGATGCAAGAACAGCAACTGTATAACCAACCAGAGCGAACCGGTGGAGACAGAATTCGAAGTGACAGGCGAAGATCCGGTAAAATTGAGATGCACCTACTGCGATAGGGAGATGACGGGTGAAGAGATCTCTGAAAACGTGATATGAAAGTAGTTGATTACAACCTTCCTAGGTCTCAGTGACTTCCTCTCCGCCCTAAAGGACGGAGCTTCCGGTCAAAGCTAATGAGGTTGCATTCCGCTCGCCGACTTCACGAGAGAATAGAAGTCTCTCAGAGCGGTCAGGTCATCGCTTCCAGCTCCGGGGCTAGCCACGAAGCCCCCTGCTCTTGAAAGAGGTTTCAAGAACTTTCCAAGAGCCCGTCGTCCGATGTTGTGTGCGCCGTTCTTGTCCGAATGTATTTCCAATCCGCAGTTGTCACATCTGAACACGCCGGCGTTCCGTTCGCCTTTCGTTCCGCACCTTGAACAAAGCTGCGACGTCCAGGCCTCGCTCACTTCAACGTAGCCGATACCGTTCCAGTGCGCCTTGTATTCCAGCTGTCTCCTCAACTCGTAATGCGGAAACCTGTGTAGTTTCCTGTTCATCACTCTGCCGTTGTTTCCGTTCTGTATT
>JAGXLF010000105.1 GCA_018334835.1 Thermoplasmatota archaeon
GACAACGGCCGATTTGACTGTCTTTTCGTCTTTCATCTCCTTGTATGTCCAGCACACTTATAGTATTTAAATGTCCATTCAGGGGGTCAGTGAAAGTGAGTTCACTGTCTGTATCCTCTCCGTGAACGAAGAGGCCTTAGACAGTTATTTAGGTAAACTATTAAATCATACTAGATAATTGTGAGTCAAGGGTTCAAGATGGAATTCACCGAAGGGTGTGATGACATACAAGAAGAGAGATTAGATGTATTGAGGGACGGAGAGGCAAGAGAAGGAAACTTCGTGTTGTACTGGATGCAACGGGCTCAAAGAGCTGAGTACAATCATGCCCTTGAATATGCGGTAGAAAAAGCGAATGAATTGGATAAACCTCTTCTGGTATATTTCGGTATAACGGATGAGTTCGAAGAGGGAAATCTGAGACACTACCGATTCATGTTAGAGGGTCTGAAAAAGACGAAAAAAGAGCTTGAAGATAGAGATTTAAAACTCGTTATAAAACATGAGCATCCAAGAGAAGGTGCCGTAAAAATTGCAAAAGAGGCCTCTTTACTCGTGGTTGATAAAGCTTACATGTATTTTCTAAGAGAGTGGAGGGGAGAGGCAGCTGAGGAAACAAACATACCGATGATCGAAGTGGAAACAGATCTAGTAGTTCCAGTTGAAGAGGCGTCTTCCAAAGAAGAATACGCCGCTCGAACAATAAGACCGAAGATCGAAGACGAATTAGATAAATATATGAAAGAGGTGCAGGAGAGAGAGTTGACAAATTCTTCTCTTGAGCTCGACTTCGATAGCTTTGATATAGATGATATGGAAAGTGCTCTTTCTGCATTGGATATAGATAAAAACGTGAATGCTGTCGAAAGCTTCGAAGGAGGAACGAGCGAGGCAAAAAAGCTTCTTGAAGAATTCTTGGATCATAAGCTTGGAGGATACGGTGATCATTCCAATGATCCTTCCAAGGATTACCTTTCACATATGAGTCCATATCTGCACTTCGGTCAGATCTCCCCGCTTTATGTTGCTCTAAAAGTCAAGGAGAAAGGTGGACCAGGAGTCGATGAGTATCTAGAACAATTGATCGTCAGAAGAGAGTTGGCCTACAACTTCGTTTATTATAATGATGATTATCGGTCTTTAGCTTGCCTGCCTGACTGGGCTCAAGAGACTCTAGAGAGGCATGAGCAAGACGAACGAGAGTACATCTATTCGAGAGATGAATTCAAAAACGCGGAAACTCACGACGAGTACTGGAACGCCGCCCAGGAAGAGATGGTCAAGACTGGAAAGATGCACGGCTACATGCGCATGTACTGGGGTAAGAAGATATTGGAGTGGAGTGAAACTCCAGAAGAGGCCTATGAAACCGCTCTGTATCTTAACAATAAATACGAATTGGATGGTAGAGATCCTAACGGATATACTGGAGTTGCGTGGTGTTTCGGTAAGCACGACCAAGGTTGGAAGGAAAGAGAGGTTTACGGGAAGGTAAGGTATATGAGTGCAAGTGGATTGGAACGGAAATTCAATATCAAAAGATACGTTGAGAAGGTCAAAGAGCTATAATTTTATGGAAATACGAGGACATAAAAGAAAAATCACAGAGTCCAGAAATTCTTTTTCAACCTTTGAAATCTTTTCGGACCTATCCCTTCGACTTCTTTCACCTCTTCGATATCAAAATAAGGACGGTTTTTCACTATCCTTTTATAAAGAGTTTCACCAAAACCGGTTAGCTCAGTAAAAAATTCTTCACTCACAAGATTGATCTCTCTTCTCAATTTTTCATATTTCGGCTCCCCTCTCCAGACTTTCTCATCTTCACTCGCCTTCTTATGGGCTTCTTTTACTCCATAACCTTCAGCCCTGTACTTGATCTCCTGCAGCTCATGGTGAAGGATAAATTTTTCATATGGCCTCAACTTCTCTGACATCCAAATTTCGTTTAGTGAGATGTTATACTTTTCGACTATAGGCGGAGCTATCTCTTTTCCCTTGTACTTTACCTTATAGAATGCCATGTGATCTGCCACATCTTCATGGGGCTTGTATACCAAGTCATAACCCAATCTCTCTAACTCTTTCCTTGGGTCTAGTTTTTCTTCCATCAGCTTTCACCTTCTTTTTTATTTCTATCTCTATCTTAAGTGGTTCAGCAGATATATATTTTATCAGGAAGTAATAAATTACTTAATATCTTAAAAACAGTAAAAGTTTATATTAAAAACGTATGAAAGAGGAAGAGGAGAGCATCTATGGCTACTGAAGGAACAAAGATTCGAAAATTCAAGGATCTAGACTATCCTGAGATCGTGAAGTTAGAGGAAGAAGTCTATCCAGACAAAAAGGAGAGCGTAGAGTCTTACCGATTCAGAGACAAAAACAGAGCAGAAAAATGCAAACATCAAAGATTCATAGTAGAGAAAGACTCACACGTGATAGGCCACGGGTTCTATACCCAATGGGAAGGGAGTTATCATCCTCGTAAGTTTTTCGTCTATGGATTGATACACCCAGATCATCAAGGTAATGGACACGGAACTGAGTTATATCAACATATCATCGGGGAATTAGAAAAATTCGATCCTATCAAGATCGAAGCGCATGTTAGAGAAGATAAGGAAAGAGGGGTCGAATTACTCAAAAAGAGAGGCTTTGAGGAAGCCATGAGGATGTGGGAGTCAGAGTTGGAGATCGAAGATTTTGACTTGAACGAATATGAAGGGTTAGAAGAGAAACTTAGAAAAGAAGGGTTTGAATTGACTTCACTCGCAGAGATCGAGATAGACGAAGATACTAAGAGAGAAATGTACGAGCTTCACGAGGATATCATGGAAGATGTACCTATGCCAGATGAATACACTAGACAAGATTACGATCGATTCATAGAAAGAACATTTAATCATCCCGAACATTTCCCGGAAGGTTATATCTTGGCCTTGAAAGAGGACGAATTCGTGGGAATGAGCAGTCATTGGAAGAAGGAAAAAGAAAACTCACTGTTCACTGGTCTGACCGGCGTGAGAAAAGGATATCGAGGGAAAGGTATCGCCACTGCTATGAAGGTGAAAGCCATAAAAATAGCTGAGGAGAAAGGTTTTGATAAGATAAAAACGATGAACGAAACAGGCAACGAAGATATACTCCATATCAATCAGAAGTTGGGGTTTGAGAAGAAACCCGCCTGGATAGATTTCGAAAAAGTGCTAGAGGAATAGCATAGCTTTGTAGATTAGTCAACCTTAAGACGGTTCGATTCGTTTGAAAGATATTTCATCCTTTGTTATCCTCTGTCCATATGAGAGCCAAATATATGAATGAAGAGACCAACAAGATCACACCGCCAACCCGCAGCGCAATATCAAGGCTGAATAGATCGCTGATCAACCCGAAGATAAAGAAACTGCCTAAGCCTCCGGCTATCTCTATGATAAGTGAATCAACGCTACCCATTGTAGCTCTTATGCTGGAAGGAATGTTTTCCTGCAGGTAAGCTCCTCTAATCGGTCTATGAAAAGCAAATATCGTCATGATGAGTATATATACTACTATCACCAAATAACCGGGATTAAGAGCCGAGAAAAGTACAACTA
>JAGXLF010000039.1 GCA_018334835.1 Thermoplasmatota archaeon
TCATGCTGAAATTCAACCCCTACTATTTCGATACTGAACATTTTTCTGTTAATCTAGAAGAAAAGAATAACGATCATTATCTGTTGACCGTTAACATACCTGACGACCAACTCAGAGAAACGATCAAAGACGGTTTAGAGAAAGAGGATCGATGATCGATTTTTTTGATCATCTTCACACATATAGCTTCTGTTATTTCTAGAATTATATTCTAGATATTAAGGGAATCTCTGATTCCAGATGATACCACAGGAGAGCTTCCTTTCCTGTTAGGTTTCTGAGGAAGCACAGCTTCCTCGTCATAAGAGGAATTTTTAATTCCTCGTAATTCAGGTGGAGGAGTATGTCAATGTTTGGTAGCGCCTACTTCTTCCGCCACATCCGTGAGGTCCAAGTCTTCAAGTTTTCCTTTTGTGGGTATACCTTCTAGACTCCAACCTCTGGCCGTATAGTAGCGGTTTAGGGCCTTCTCATAGTTCCTCCGTTTGATGCGTGCACCTTCGTTTGGACCATAAGGGACTTCTTCTCTGTATACCCTTTGAGGTAAGAAGTCGTCCTCTCTCTGGAATCCTTCTCTTACATTGTAAGACTTTGCTACATTATGACTTCTCTCTCCCGCTCGCAATAACTCTCCGTTAGTCACATCCCAACCGGTTATAGCGTTAACTAGATCGACCTGTTTCTTATCCAGATAGATACCTCTCGAAAACTTGCATATACCGGTCATGTCGAAGATCATCATCAGGTCTTCCATCATCTTCAGAGGGAAACCTTTGGTAATTACGTCTCTTCTTTCATAGTCGTCGAAGTACCAGAAACTACCACCGTAGTCTAGAGCATAAGCGCACGAAGTGAGGTGGTCTCCTCCTCTCGGAGCGACTCCCATAGCTAAGCCCATTCCGAACATGCCTCTAGCCTCGTACCCCGGAGGTTCCATACCTTTCATGTGGATGGCGAATTCTTCAGAACCTTGACCTAATTTCTTAGCCCCTTCTTTTACACCATCGTAAAGCAGCTCACCGAGTTCTCCCTCTTTCTTTCCCATCCTTCTCACAGCTTCTATCATCGCTTCGACGTTCCCGAATTCTAAATCTAGATCAGTGTCCAACAATCCCTTTTCATAAGCTTCCATCGCCCAGGCGACGGTCACACCTGCAGAGATCGTATCTAGGCCCAACTTGTCACATATCTCGTTCGCTTTAGCTACCGCTTCAACATCGTCTACACCACAGTTTCCACCTAACGAGTACTGCGTTTCGTATTCAGGACCATCTATTCCTATGTCTCCATATGGAGTATCTTCAGCTTTGAAGTACTGGCTGCACGGTTTTGTACAGTATGGACAGGCTCTTCTACCATCTCTGTATTCTTCCGTCCATTTTCTGGGATCGATATCTATCCTTCCAGCCTCTGGATCTTCCAGTTTTTCATATGCATCTTTGAAGTATCCTGCTTCCCAGTTCTTGACCGGGAAAGCTCCTATCTCAACATTGAGGGGATGCAGTGCTTCGCCAGACCCATATTTCATGTCAGTCTTTCCTTTTTCGGTTGTTTCTTTTCTAAATTTAGAGATAAGTTCTTCTAACTTTTCTTCGTCGTGGATCGAATAATCTTTAGAACCTTTTATCGCTACACCTTTCAACTTCTTTGAGCCCATGACAGCACCGATACCTCCTCTACCGGCCTGTCTTTCATTGCACTCTATCAGTGAGATCTTGGAGAGTTTTTCTCCAGCGGGACCTATAACTCCGGTCTCCACGTCTCCGTATCTCTCTTTTATCATGTCTCCAGCTTCGTGAGTATCTTTACCCCAGATATCATCGGCTTCATCTATCTTTACCTCTTCATCCTCGATCACTAGAACTGAAGGTTCTTCCCTTTCTCCCTCTATGATAAGAGCGTCATAGCCAGCTTTTTTAAGCTCATCGCCTATCTTTCCACCGACGATAGATTTCCCGTATCCTCCGGTGAGCGGACTTTTAAAGCCAAAAGCAGTCTTAGAACCCGTCGGTACCTTTGGACCCACTAATAGACCAGGTGCCATTATCAGTTTATTATCCTTTGAGAGTGGATCAACATCTTCGTCGACTTCGTCGTATAGAAGCTTTGTAGTAAATCCCGCTCCTCCGACGAACTTTCTCAAAAATTCCTTCGATAGTTCCTCCGTGTTTGAACTTCCCTCTGTTAGATTAATCCTCAATAATTTTTCCCAATGTCCAGACATTATAACACCTTTTTTTATTTTTACTTGAATTTGACCATAGAGTTTGAATTAATAAATCTTGCGTTTTGAAATTTATTTATCTTTATTTAATCTTCTTAGGAGATAATATGTTCCAAGGCCAACGAAAAATCCGGCGGTGATATTGACCAGGAGAGAAAGAACCGCGACTATCCCCGTGATCAAGTAAGATTTCGTTTTGAACGAGTGCTTTCCGAGCTCTACTGCGACGAAAACTAATAGTGCTCCAAATATGGCTTGAGGTAATATATCGATGAACGCGGCGCTGGCGAATACAGAAGCTATCAATAACAGTATGAGCCCGCTGAGTATGTTCGAGCCTCCGGTCCTAGCTCCATATCTGTATTGAGCCGCTAATCCACCAGAACCATGACACATAGGAAAACCGCCGAAAGGTGTAGATAATAAATTCATAAATCCGACTGTCTTCGAGAGTTCGTCTGGATCCAGTTTTTTCTTGAACAGATCCCCCATTAAGAGTGATGTAGCAAGTATAGAATTGGTGACGGTGAGAGGTATTTGGGGGATGGCTAGGAGGTAAGTGCCTGTAACGAAATCTCTAAAAGCGGGTATGGAAATAGAAGGTGCCTGTATCATTTGGATCGAAGGGAAACCGCTAATTGCAACCCCTATCCCGAAGCCGAGAACTAAAACGAGAAGTGAAGAGACATCAGGTATTTTTTTGAACTGCTTCGCCGCGAAAAATAAGAGTATTATACCGATAGAAATTACGGAGATGAGATAATCTGTTTTTAAGAAATTTAAAGAAGTTTCCACCAGTATGAGTGCGAGACCTAATTGAACACCTCTTATAATACTCTGCGGGATCTTATCTTCTATGAATTTCATACCACCTAGGAATCCGATAATCAGGAAGAATATGCCTAGGACGACGCCGGTAGCGGCTATCTCCGCCTGAGTGAATTGTCCCGCGATGACTATCGCACCTATCGCCTTCATCGGCTCGACCGGTACAGGCTTTTTGTAATATAGACCTGTGAATATGTACCATATAGAGAAAAAGAGGAGGATATGTGCCAAGTTCATCTCCGTGACGACGGCTACACCTAGAACTATGGGGAAAAGAGTGCCGTAGTCTCCCACTGCTCCGGCTAATTCCTGAATATTGAATCTAAAATTCGGCCAGGGTTCCTCTTTGGATTTCATTTCTTAGTCGTTATATGTGAAAGTAGAATAAATCTTTTGATGTGCAACCAACTACTTTGGATTCTCCAAAACTTTTATATATAGACCGCAGTTGTGAAAGGACAGACCTGTAGGAGGTCTATCTCCTGAGCCTTGTCTCAGGGACCGCAATCACTACAGGAGGTATTAACGTGGCAGATGATCAAACACTAGAAGGAGTCAAAAAAGCTCTGGAAAAATCTCCAGAGAGAGAATTTGATGAAAGCGTAGAGCTGGCGATTAATCTCCGAGATATAGATCTTTCTCAACCAGAGAATAGGATAGATGAAGAGATAGTTTTACCGTATGGAAGGGGCAAGGAGATAAAAGTCGGTGTTTTTGCAAGTGGCGAACTCGCTCTTCAAGCGAGAGATGTTGCCGACATTGTTATTGAGCCAGAAGAGATCGAAGATCTTTCAGACGATAAGAGGGAAGCAAGAAAAATAGCCGAAGAGCATCAATTCTTCCTGGCGGAACCCTCTGTGATGCCGGTAATAGGTAGAGAACTGGGTTCGATACTCGGTCCTCAAGGTAAGATGCCGAATCCGCTCACTCCAAACGATGATATAGAGGAAGTTGTGAAGTCCCTGAAAGGTACGGTTCACGTTCGATCAGGCGATAGGAGAACTTTTCATGCACCCGTGGGGACAGTCACGCTAGACGAGGAGGATATAGCGGATAACATCGATACGGTGATGAGGAGGATCATACAGAACCTAGATAGAAGAGAGATCAATATAGACAGCGTATACGTAAAGACGACTATGGGACCTGCGATAAGGATAATGTGAGGGATAAAATATGAACGAAGATGTTCCCAGCTGGAAAATAGAGGAAGTCAATGAACTGACAAAGATTTTAGAGTCTTCACCCGTGATCGGAGTGGTGAATATAGAAGGCATACCTGCTCGCCAGATGCAGCAGATGAGAGCAAAACTCCGAGAAGTTGCAAAGATCAGGTCTTCGAAAAACACTTTCATCGAAAAAGCTATAGAAAGAGCAGAAGAAAATAGAGAGAATTTAGAAGAGTTAGAAGATTTTGTAGAAGGTCAAATCGCCTTGGTCATGACTGATCTTAACCCATTCAAACTCTTCAATCGGATGGAAAAAACTAAGACTAAAGCGCCAGCTAGCGGTGGAGAGACGGCTCCAGAAGATGTGAAAGTCGAGGAAGGAGAAACACCCTTCAAGCCTGGGCCGATCGTGGGGGATCTACAGAATGTTGGAATTCCAGCCTCTATCAAAAGTGGTAAGGTCATGATAAATAAGACGAAGACTGTTGTTAAAGAAGGAGAAACAATAAGTCCTCAGTTAGCGACGATGTTGCGTAGGTTGGAGATAAATCCAATCACTGTCGGTCTTGATCTAAAATCAGTTTATGAGGAAGGCATAATTTATGATAGAGAGGATCTAGATATTGATCCTTCAGAGTTCATTGAAGATCTTAAGGACTCAGCCGCGTCTGCGTTCGCACTTTCAGTTGGCATTTCATATCCAACAAGAGAAAATATAACCACCTTAGTATCGAAATCTAGTAGCGACGCTATGAGTCTAGCATTCAATGCGGATATAATAAACGAAGAAACCATTAAACCCATACTTTCCCAAGTATCTAGTAACATGATGGCCTTGGCCTCTAAATTGGATTCCGAAGCTTTAGATGAAGAGTTGGGGGAAAAACTTGGGTTAGATAAAGAAGAAGAGGATGAAGAACAAGAAGATGAAGAACAAGAAGATGAAAAACAAGAAGACGAAGAACAAGTAGATGAAGAGCAAGAGGAAGCTCAGGAAAATGAAGAAGATGAATAAAATATACTATTCAAAGGAGGTATAAAATATGGAATACGTGTACAGCGCTATGCTGCTTCATTCGGCAGGTAAGGAAGTAACAGAAGATGGGATAAGCGATATCCTTGAAGCTGCAGGAGTTGAGGTTGACGAGGCAAGAGTGAAAGCACTGACTGCAAGTTTAGAGGACGTTGATATAGACGAAGCTATTGAGGAAGGATTCGCTATGCCTTCCGGTGGAGCCGCTGCTCCAGAACCTGCTGAAGAAGCCGAAGAAGCTGAAGAAGAGGAAGAAGAAGAGGAAGAAGAAGAAAGAGACGAAGAAAAAGAAAAGGAAGAAGCAGCAGAAGGACTCGGGTCTTTGTTCTAAAGGACCCAATCCCTAAAACTCTCTTTCTCGTAGGGTAGATTATATTCTATCCCTTCGAAACTAGTAACCTTTTTCATCAATTTATTTTTAATAAAAAAAGATATAGGTATAGGTTTTTCTAAAATTCTAGTTCTCTGTTCTCCAAGAAGGCTTCCATACCTTCCTTACTATCCGGGAATTGGAAACACTCTTCGAATCTATCACTTTCTGTTCGAAGGGCACCTTCACTGGATCTCTTTTTGCCCTAGTTTATCGCCGGTTTTGCTTTGGCGATACTCCAACTCTAATTTTCGACCAAAAAGGTTATAATATAAAGGTTGTATAACACTTGGATAATAAAGATAATCTTGGAACTACCATCATCAGGGAGGTGAAAAGCTATTTCCAACAAAAAGATAAGTCCTCATCAAGAAAATGAAACGGAAAAAAACAAAGTCCAAACCATCCCCGCAAAAAAGAATAATGAGGTAAAGTTGGACGAGGGAGGTTATTTTATAATCGTTCCTGAAGAAGAGAAAGGGATAATCGCCGTAAAACACTTTTCAAATGAAGATCGATTACTGCGGGTGATTAAAGGACAAAATGTGAAGAATATTTACCACACTATCATCGATAATGAATGGATTACAGAACTGAGCCACGCCGCCTACTTAGGGAAAGAATTAGAAAGGGCAAAGCTTTCTATGGATTCAAAAAGTGAAATTACTTATACTCAGGGAGGATGCTGATATCTGAAAGATCTCTATTTTTGTTCGGTAACCCTCATCGATAATCTCTTTAATGATCTTGCTAAGATCCAAAAAAATCGTAAACCAGACCCTCTGCTTTAGCTTTCAGGATCACCCTAGCATTTCCCTTTATAATTTCTTCTCTCGTATCCAAAACTTCCTCATTCTTGATGGTTGAAGGTATAGAGTATTCCTCACCATCGGCATCTTCTTCATGATCCCTCTTAATATCTTACTGGGTTGTGTCTTGGAAAGCTCGTCATCGAATCCTGCATCTCTAGTGAGATAATTAGCTAGGAAGAGATTTATATATTTCTTTTTGAATTTTTCTTTGTTGTTCCATAAAGTTATGAAAGTTCCTAGAGGTAAGGGAAGCTTCACCGCGATAATCCCGTTTTCACCTATATAGCAGTTCTTCGCCTGGCCCAATGATAGGTGTAGATATCGGTCCTTTCTCCGGCGAAGAAGAGGGATCTTAACTCGGAACATTGTAATATTTGAAGTGTTTTTTCCCTCAGAACCTTCTTTCTTGATCGCAGTGATGGCTGTAGACTGGTGAAAAACGTATCGATTTCTTGCTGGGTGATAATAACCTGCTAGAAAATCTCCTAGACCCGGTATACCGATGGGGGGACCTTTATCCATGACCATGGGAGCGTCGATCAATAGTTGAGCATAGACCACATATCAGTAGCCTGCGAGCCAACCCGACGTCCGAAGCGCCCACTAGATATCAACGGGCTCTACGTCGTGAATGATACCTCTAGGGCCATTTGAGGGTTACAGCAACTCTTTTCTTCCAAACCCCCTTCGGCTTTCTCATTATTCTAGAAGTGTAAAGTGCTTAACGAGGTCTATTAGCACATGTGAACATACACAAGAGATATTGAAAGATGCGGGTTACACTGAAGAGGAAATAGAAAGATTTGAGGATCTAGGGGTTATATGAATCCAAAACATTGACTCTCTATCCTTACCGGTCTATGGCTTCCAAACAGGTTCTCCTAGAGGTAATACCTCTTTATCCGCCATATTGTTGATCAGCTCGCCAGCTGCTCCGTAGAAGGAGAATATCGAGACAAAGAGAAGCGAAATACCTACAGGAACAGTACCTGTACCGACTAGGATATGAGAGACGAGAGCCAAAATGGCGATGTCGATAGATAAAAGGACTCCTAGGAGGATTTTATTGGTCATCAAGGAGGCCGCTGTCAATAAGAGACTGAAGATCAAAAATCCTAGCAACCCGTGCGCATAATGCGTGAGATCAAAGTCAATGGACGTGAAGATCGTGATGAACAACGTGAGTGAAACTGAATACCATAGCATAGAATATGTTGTAAATGCAGTAGCTCCAAATATGTTATCTCTCTTGAAATCCATTATACCCGCCACCAACTGCGCTGTACCTCCTAGAAACAGGGTCCACGGAATCATCAGTGATTCCATTTTGCTCGACGCAAAACCTAAATCTGTAAAAGCTAGTACCAAAGCAGCTATAGCAAGACCGATCAGACCTAAACAAGCGGGATCAGCTATCTTGGGCGGCGGTTTCTTGATTATCGTATGAGGTTCAAGCGGATCATTTTCGTCCATGAGGAACTAATATATTTCTCTTATTTTTATTTTGTTATTCGTAATGCATTTGTATACTCGGGTGTATCTGGCCTCTCATATTGATGACTCTTAAAAAATCTAGAAACCCTCTAACACTTTCCTCTCGGGTCTCTACAGAGATATAATGATGATGTAATGCGTTTGAGAGGGACGCTAAGGTAGTTATTTCCCCAGTCCTTCCTCCTCTATCGCTCCTTCTATCGTATCTAAAGCTTCCTCGTCAGCGATGGTCGAAGGTACAGAGTATTCTTCGCCATCGGCGATCTTTTTCATGGTCCCTCTAAGTGTTTTACCGGACCGAGTCTTGGGCAGCTTGTCGACAATCAGCGCCTTTTTGAAAGATGCTATGGGGCCTACTTCATCTCTGACCATCTGTATTACCTCTGATTTTATTTCCTCATGATCTTGGTCCACACCCGACTTCAATACCAGGAAGCCAAGGGGCACTTCACCCTTCAACTCGTCATTGATACCTACCACTGCACACTCGGCAACGGCAGGATACTTCGCAACGGCTTCTTCCATGCTCCCCGTAGAGAGTCTGTGTCCAGCTACATTGATGACGTTATCAACTCGTCCCATTATGGAGACATAGCCGTCCTCGTCGACGAAGCCTGCGTCCCCGGTAAAATAATAGCCCGGGAAGGGATCCATATATTCCTGCTTGAATTTTTCTTTGTTGTTCCATAAAGTTATGAAAGTTCCTGGAGGCAAGGGAAGCTTGATCGCGATCACTCCGGTCTCGCCCGGAGGCAGCTCCTCTCCAGTCTGGGGATCCAATATTTGGAGGTCATATCCGGGCATAGGTTTGGTCGCAGAGCCCGGTTTGATCGGGAACTGTTTTAATCCTCTGAAGTTCCCCACGATGGGCCATCCAGTCTCCGTCTGCCACCAGTGGTCGATAACTGGGACTTGCAACAGGTCTGAAGCCCAATGATAGGTATCGGGATCGGTCCTTTCACCGGCGAGAAAGAGTGAATCCAAACCGGAAATGTCGTAATCTTCAAAGTACTCCGCCTCTGGATCTTCTCTTTTTATGGCTCTGATAGCAGTGGGGGCTGTGAACAACACGTCGACATCATGCTGAGAGATCACCCGCCAGAACGCACCCGGATCGGGGGTACCAACAGGTTTACCTTCGTACATGACCGTGGTAGCACCGATCAACAGCGGTGCATAGACGATATAAGAATGACCGACGACCCAGCCGACATCTGAAGCGGCCCAGTAAACGTCTCCGGGTTCTACCCCGTAAACATACCTCATGGACCATTTCAATGCCACGGCGTGCCCGCCATTATCTCTGACGACTCCCTTGGGCTTACCCGTGGTTCCAGAGGTATACAATACATAAAGAGGATCATTGGCATCTACAGAGACACAATCTGCGGGATCAGCTTCTTCTTCTAGTTCGTCCCAATCGTAGTCTCTACCCTCGATAAGTTTCCCTTCACACTCAGGTCTCTGTTTGATCACGCACTTCGTGGGCTTGTTCTCCGCCAGTTCTATCGCCTCGTCTAGAAGAGGTTTGTATTCTATGACTTTGTCCCGTTCGATCCCGCATGATGCAGAAAGAATCACGTCGGGCTCGGCGTCATCCACTCTGATAGCCAGTTCATTGGATGCAAAACCACCGAAAACGACTGAGTGAACGGCACCTATCCGGGCACAGGCTAACATCGCCATCAGGGACTCGGGGATCATAGGCATATAGATGACGACCGTATCGCCTTTCTCGACCCCGAGCTCTCTTAGGAATCCTGCGATCTTTGAAACACGCTCTTTTAGCTCCTCGAAGCTATATTTCTCGATCGTATCTGTAACGGGGCTGTCATATATGATAGCATCTTGGTCACCTCTGCCATTTTCGATATGATGATCGATGGCGTTATAGCAAGTATTTAACTTTCCACCCGTAAACCATCTATAGAAAGGTTTGTTAGACTCATCTAAAACTTGGTCCCATTTTTCATACCATTCTATATCTTTAGCAGCATCCGCCCAAAATGATCTAGGATTCTCTATAGATTCTTTATATACTTTCTCATATTCATCCATACTTTTCACCTCTTCATTTTACTATTCATTTTCCTAATTGTTAGCTGGCCAATAGGGTCCTATTTTTCTATATAGAACCGCTTTCAAATTATGAAAGATAGATTTAAACTCTTCGACTTGGTGTAGTCTTTTATTCTAGCCTTCATCTATCCCCTGCGTGACCTCTTTCAGTTTGTCTCCATCGATATCGTAGATATTGACCTTTAAGGGCGTCTCTCCCATTGCGGAATGCGTCGCACACGCCAAGCATGGATCATAGGCCCTAAAAGCCCTCTCTACACTGTTCAACATGCCGTCCTGTATATCTCCCCCGTCAACGTATTTTTTGGCAGCGTCTCTCACACTCATCGATATAACCGATGCGTTATGATTCGTAGCGACTATCAGGTTAACGTTCTTCATTAGGCCCCTTTCATCCAGTTCGTAATCGTGGATCAGAGTTCCTCTAGCCGCCTCGACTATACCTACTCCCGAACTGGGTTCACCTACCTCTTTCCTGATATCATCACTCATAATGTCGTCATCCTTAGCCAAGGACTGCAGCAGTTCCGCAGATTGGAGCACTTCGATCAGCCTTGCCCAGTGATAGGAAAGGGTAGAGTGGACGGGATATCCCAAGGCATCGAACATCTCTTCATATTTTTCCTGAGCCAACTCAGTCTTCATACCCTCTGAAGCGTTTATCCTTCCGAGAGGTCCGACCCTGTAGACACCGGAATCTTCACCTTCTTCGAAGCCGTTCCATCCTACCTCTTTCAGATATGGGAATTTCATATAGCTGTAGGGCTCTTTATGTTCCCTGATAACGTCCATGTAATCCCCACCGGTAAAGGAGGTGAAATCTTCACCTTCGGGATCGACAACATTCACCGTCCCACCGGTATGGCTTAACTCTCCATCCTCTGTCAGCCCCATGCTGTAGGTTTTGAGCCTGTCCGCCCTTATGGTCTCTTCAAACTCAGATAAGACCTCGTCTTTGAACAGGTCTAGGGTAAACTCGGCAAAATCGACCATGTCGTCTGTCATCTCGATCAGTTCCTCTCTTTCCTCTTCATCTAGTGATTTCGAGACTCCACCTGCGATACCGAAGGCCGGATGTACAGATTTGCCCGCGAGCATCCTCACGATCTTTTGACCTTTCCCTCTCTGTTTTATCACTTTATTTCCTATCTCTTCACCTACTTCCTGTATGACCCCTAGGATGTTCCGAGCCTCTCGAGGCGCGTCGACGCCAACCAAAAAGTCCGGACTCGCTAGGTAATAGAAGTGCAGGATATGATCGGCAAAGATGTAGGCATTGTAAAATAATTCTCTGAGTTTTTGGGAGGCTTCCGAGGGCTCTACATTGTAGGCCTCATCTAGTGCCTTTGTCGAGGCGAGATGGTGAGCTTCTGGACAGACACCACATATCCTATTCGTGATATTGGGCATGTCCTCCGCTTTTCTCCCCTCGCAGAACTTCTCGAAGCCCTTGTATTCGGGGACCTGCAGGTAAGCGTTATCCACATCCTTCTGATCGTCTAAAAATATCTCTATCTTTCCGTGACCTTCCAATCTAGTTATTGGGTCGATTGAAATCTTATTTTCTTCATTATTCTCTTCACTCATCTTGATCACCTCTTCGATACTGCATGATACTTCCGGGTAAGCTGAACATGTAGAAACTCCCGGTCGGGTCTCTCACGCTCTCCATAGCCTCGTTTATTTCCTCTTCAGTCTTCCTCTCTTCACCTTCTATGCTTATCACTGACGCGAGGGCAGAAGCCATCCTGCCGCCCTGGTCTTCGACACCTTTTACTGGACCGTTACAGCCAACACAGGGGTACCCGACCTCTGTACAGGGCGCTTCGCACATTCCCGCAGTAGCGGGGCCCATGCATAGTATCCCCTGGTCCAATAAACATTCGTCTGGGTCTATGTCGGTCGCCTCCTGTATCGGGATCAATCTCTCTATCTCTTTCTCTTCCCTCTCCATAGGACACGGGTCACAGACGCTCTTATCGGTGATCAGGTCGTGCTTTCCTACCTCGATCTCATCATCTAAAAGGGATGGAAGAGCATCTTCAAGTTGGGTCGGCAAAGGGGGACAGCCAGGAAGATAGTATTCCACCTCTATATGTTCGTCAAGGGGCTTGATATGATCCAGCATCTCTGTTAATTCGAGTTCCCCCTCTTCGACTTCCGTGATCTTCTGCGGGAACGGACCTTCATCAGTGGATTTGTTAGTATAACCTTTCTCCAGTAGTTCATCCTTACTAGAAAGATTGCCCAGGCCGAAAACACCTCCATTGCATGCGCAGGAACCATAGGAGACAACTTCTTTTGTTTTCTCTCTCAGTAACTCAACCATCTCCTTGTTCTCGTCGAGCCTTATGGCTCCATTTATGAACATGATGTCTATCTCGTTTTCATCCATGGCCTTTACGTCTTCGTACTTGGGATCCATGGCACAGGGCCAAAAGACTATCTCGGCCTGCTCGGCTACATCGAGCAACATCTCGTCTATATCCAATATGCTTATCTGACATCCCCCACAGGAACCAGTCCAGTAAAAACCGATCTTCTTTTTTTCGCTCATCCTTATTCCTCCTCGGAGTGCCCGTCAAATTCCAGCGGGCCTAACTCTCTTATCTCTTCAGTCATCTCCTCCATCACTTGTGCAAATTTTCCACCTTCAGCGGAGGAGATCCATTCCAGTCTGAGCCTATCTGGATCTATGCCCATGTCTTTAAGCATCCTCCACATCAGATTCGTCTTCCTTATCGTCTTATAGTTACCGTCGATATAATGACAGTCTCCGGGATGACATCCTGCTATCAGTACACCGTCGGCTCCTCCTTTAAGCGATTTGAACACCTGTTCAGGGGAAACTCGTGAGGAGCACATGACCTTGATATTGAGTATATTTGGAGGATACTGGTCTCTGCTTACACCGGCTAGATCCGCGCCTGCATAACTGCACCAGTTGCAAAGGAAAGCTATAATTTTCGGTTCGAAATTTTCATTCCCGCTCATCCTATCCCCCCTTTTCGGTCAAACCGGCTTCTATCATCGCTTCCAACATCTCATCTGTGAAGCCTTTATGCTCGATAGCACTCGTTGGACATACAGATGCGCAGGAACCGCAGCCCATACAGAGCACGTCCGTTATCTCAGCTACCTCGTCTTCTTCATTATATTCTATAGCCTCGTAGGGACACACCGAAATACACATCTTACAACCACTGCAGATATCATCGTCGATGGTGGCGATGGTGGCTTCCGATTGTAATTTATCTTTAGACAAAATAGTAGAAGCCTTGGATGCGGCCCCAGAAGCTTGAGATACCGAGTCAGGTATATCTTTTGGACCTTGACAGCATCCCGCTATGAATATGCCGTTCGTGAAAGTATCCATAGGCCGCAACTTAGGATGCGCCTCTTGCAGAAAACCGTCCTCCGAGCGCGTGATCCG
>JAGXLF010000040.1 GCA_018334835.1 Thermoplasmatota archaeon
TGCTGTAAATAGAACATAAGATAGAGCTATCCCTATCGGTTTCAATCTGATATCCATCTCCTCTTGCAGAGCTACGACCCAATAAAGGAATAGAGGAAAGGCGAAGGTTATTGAAAAAAGGAGTAAAGAGAAAATTTCATTCATATTCCCTGCTGAAATGAAGTAGGTCGATAGAATAGTAGCTAGGACAAGTGAAGGAAACACCAGTCTCTCTTTCTCTTGATTTGTACTATATGATACCAAGAATAAAGGCACTACGACAAGTAGAGAGTAGAGCGTATATGAATGATATATAGAGGATAGGACCAATAGTGAGCCTAGGATGTGAGTAACAAAGTCCTTTTTCTTCATGTTTTTCTCTCACCCCATTCTTCTAGAATCGTAATACCTTCTTTATCGGGATAAAGTTCGAATATTGGACAACCTAGTCGCTCCATATTCCCAAGAATATTTTCTAGTTTTTCATATTCTCGGTATGTTTTTTCAAGGATCTCCTCATCAACCTCCTCAACCTCGTACCACGGACTGAAAGGAACGATGATCCACACTTCATTCTTCATCTTTTTTAGGTATTCAACGGCTTTTAAGGCCGCTTGAGGCTGCATCTCAAGATCAGAGATTATTACAACTAATTTTCTTTTTTCACCCCGAGCTCTCATCTGGTCTACAGATGATAGAACGCCGGCAAGATGTGCTCGAGTTGATATAGATGTTAATTCGCCAACCTTTTCAGCGAAGCGTTTTTCTTCCACATCTAGATCATCTAAGTTTAGGGAACCTTGATACCTTTCTATCGAGATATTTTTTGAATCTATAGCTCCAGGAAGCTCAGTGACTTTTTCATACAATCTTCTGAAGGCAGCCGTGCCTGAATCGGGGCTTTGATGAAATATGATATCTTTGTGATCGTATGCCGTCATTCCTATATCATGGCCTAGGATATCGAAATTCTTCAGGATTTGAAGAGTGATATAAATCGAATGATCAAGCTTCGTCGTTCCGTCCGAAAGTTTTCTTCTCATAGAGGGTGAACAATCTAGAAGTATCTGAGTGCCGATAGGCGACACCTTTTCATAGACTCTTGTCATCAATTTCTGGAACTTGGAGAAGGATTTCCAATGTATATCTCGGAGTGAATCACCGGGTTGAAATTCTCTAATACCTTCGAACTCGTTAGATCTAACAGTAAAGGCGAGTGGATCTTCTACATATTTTTCGGCATAACTCCTCTTTGAGTATGTTTTCGCTTTTTTTATCGCCTCTTTTGAGCTCTGCACCATGATCTCTAGTTCGATCTCATGCTCTATTGACTTTTTATAAATCTTTAAAGGATCGTACAGCCATCCTGTTATTTTCCCTAACTTGTGAAATCCTCTACTTTTTGGATTTACTCTATAGGAGATTTGAGAATTGGTCTGGATCTTTTCCTTAAAATCTTCTTTTCCGGAGAGTTCAAATTCTCCTTTCAAAACGTTTGATATTCGAAGCTCAAGATTTCTTTCACTCCTAAACTTGTGCTTGACTTTGAAGGATTCACCCACAGTCTTATTACCTTCAGAAATATCATCCTCGATCTCTACAGAACAGTTGGTGACTTCAAACCGCGAGTAAAATACAACTGAAAATAAAAATACAGCGGTCACTACAACATATGGTTCTCTTGTGAAGATCGAAGTTGCTACGAGGAAAATGGGTAGGACAAACAAAATCTTGCCTCTTATGCTTAACTGAACTTCTGCCAAATTATCCCTCCATTCCCTCTACAAATGGATGAATGTTTTGATAACTCTCTTTATCTTTGAAAGAAAATTCGTGAGTAGATCCCTCGTTGTCTCTCGTAGAATTTGATAGTGTGATGTTCCAATGAATAGGCATGGTCTCTACCTTCATGTTTTCAACGGAGCTGATTACATTCTTCCTATCGTTTACCAGTAGACTAGCGGTATGATATTCTACCTTCTTTTTGGGGTCAAAAACGTAAAATTCCGTAAAACCCTCGTCGATTCGGAATATAGTCAGGATATGATAGGCTGATCCTCTAGAAGCACTGATAAGGACATCCCACGGTCTTTCTTTGATCTCCATCTTCAAACTACTTTTCCACCTGAAGTAGGATTATAAGCCATCTTATAAATCCTTTTCTTTTTTTCTTAGAGGTTAGACTACCTGAAGTTCTTAATAATTTGGGGTTCAGCAAAACTACATATTAGTATGCTTTGAAGATGTTCCTCTGATCTTGATTTTCCTAACGAATGTTTTGTTGAAGTTCGGATTGGTTAAGATTATGAACCAGACGATAATTTTATTATCCACGGTTATTTTACCCCTAAAACATGAGGAAGCGAAAGTTTCTAAGACCTGAATACAGTTCGAAGATAATAGGTATTGTATTCCTAACGATCTCGATATATCTATTTTTGAGGACAGATTACTTGAATGCGGGCTTAGCGGCTGCATTCATAGGCATCTTCACTATATTCATAGTCCATATCCCAACCGTGGAAGAAGACGTTGCATTGGCCGGATTGAAAACAGGGATATTATCCTACCATCATCTTTTAGAGGATTTAAATCTGTCTCAGTACGGTGTCATCGTCCCTTCGCACAAGAATCTTACTGAATCTCGTGTCTTCGTCCCTGCTGGAAAATTAGAGAGTATTCCCGATCTATATGATGAGATGAGTATCGTATCCTCTGGAAAAGGAAAAGTAGGTGTATCCATCGTTCCTCCTGGAGAGCCTCTTCTGGAAGAAGCAAAGAATAAAATGGAGTATGAGATAGAGGGAAGCGACATAGAGGGAGGGAGAGAATGTATGGGCTATCTTACCCAGGGGATGGGACTAGCCAAATCTTTCAGCTTAAGAAAAAAAGGTAAAGAAGTGAAGATTCGGATAACACTAGGTAGATATGATGATTTTTGTGAAGAGTTGAGAAAAAAGTCTACTAATATCTGCACCCGCTCCGGCTGCCCGATATGTAGTGCTTATCTGACAGGAGCTTCCGAGGCATTTTTCGTGCCCTTGAAGATCAAGAACTTCGAAAAGGAAGACAACCATATCAAATACGATCTGGAGGAAATTTGATGCTGATCTCCCAAAAACTAGCGATCTCTATGGCGATCTGGACATTGTTGATGTTGACCCTAATAGGTGGTGAAAATGTGGAGCTTTTCGTGATAATGATACTGATAGGACTCCTGATAATCAGAGAGCTTTCCAGCATATATATCAGGCCATCGCTAGCTGTACGTTTGGATGTTTTTGTCCAGATCGGTATCGTGTTTTTTATTGGAGTGGTTATGAGGCGAATACTTTCCATCCTAGAGCTTATCTAGAGTATTTTATAACGGATCAAAAAGAGATAGGGTGGCACCGAATACGTTCAATCGTTGTTTTAAAACATATCTATTCATTCTCGATCGACTCATCGCCCATCCCATCGGGTGATCTATGCTTGCTCAATTCGAGCCCATATCTCCCGATCAAACCACTGATGATCCCCATCACTAACAAAAGGATCGCTGAAAAAAATATAGATAAAGTCTTTATCATTTTACCCATATCTGCCACATCGTTTTCGACTGACTGCGGAAAACCTTGTACGAACTCCGGATTCAAAAAGATACGTATGGCCAGATAAAATACCAACAATTGAAGGCCTATACTAATTGCCAAAATAATAAATCCCATTAATTCGTTTCTCTTATACTTCTTAACATCCATCAGATAGAACTAATGCCACATGTTTATTTACCTTTTTCGATTCTTGATGAAAGATCTTCCAGACATCAGGACTCGAGTTCGTTGAATACTGCCTCCACGATCTTCCCAGTCTCATCGACGATATCCTCCCATTCATCATTATCCGGGGCTATGCCTATTAGCCTAGCAACTCTCATTATCGATAGGTGGTAGACTTGTTGTATTCCTGGCTCTTCTTCCCAGATCACCATATTGCACGGGAAGAGCCCTCCGAGCTTCATCGTCTGATCTAAAGCCTTATCTGCTACTCTCGGGTTACAGGCTCCGAGAACATAGTAGGGATCCCTATCACTTCCGACTTTCTCGTTCAAAAGATCTGAGGGTGAGAACTCTACAGGTATACCGAAACCGTGTCTCTCGCATATTTCTCTCACATACTCTACGGCTTCCTCGTGCTCCATATTCAACGTAACGCTTTTCTCTCCTAAATCCTCTGCTTCAAATATAGACGGATCTATTTTCAAACTCATGTTCTTAAACAAGAACAAAGCGAGATAAAAATCCTCGGTTCTTTAAAAGACTATACACTAAACGAAAATAGAGAATATCGTCGATGAGCGCCCCATACAGGTATGCCGGATCAAACCACGTTCTCTGTCATTTCGATTTCGATTTTCGAGAGTTCTTTCGTAGAGACACGGCATCCATCATTGGATATCTCTATACCGACCAAGTTCCTTTCTTCATCGTAGTCGAGTATAACACCTTCAGAGACCTCTTCGCACTCGACGGCGTCTCCATCTGATATTCTGAAGTAGAATGCTCCGTTTTTGCTATCTAGTTCGACTCTCATATGTTTATCCTCCATCCGCAAGTGATTCTTATATGCGATTTCCTATTAAAATTTTTTCTATATAATTATGTTATAAGCTACTTCAACAGACCATACCAAAACTATATAAGCAAGCGGGGTGCATGGCGCTAGTGAGAAACATGAAGGAGGTGAACTAAACATGAAAGGAACAGTAAAATTCTTCAATGATATGAAGAACTTCGGTTTCATCGAGCCAGAAGAAGGCGATGAAGATCTATTCGTGCATCGCAGCGATCTAGAAGATGCTAATTTCCTGCAAGAAGACGACGTAGTCGAATTTGAAGTGGGCGAAGGAGAAAGAGGACCGAGAGCTGAAAAAGTAAAGAAGATAGAGTGATCTTTTTTCATTCTAAACTCTAAGATCATAGTGTTTTTGTCGGTATCATAGGATTTTCATCTTACCGTTCCGATCACTGAACACTCAAAATTACTTACCTTTTTTTATTTTTTTGAAAAAACTAAATCTTTTTTATAGAGTAGATATAATTTCTTCTTTGCTCATCATATTTCGATATTTCTGATCTTTCCAGAGCTGCCTGTAATTGTAAAAGTACTCGTACATAGCATACTTATCCGAAGTATACACCACCTGGTGTTCATTAATTATATCTATCTGGACGTGAAGAGGAAGTTCTTCAAAAACGTGAACGTCATAATCTTTTGAAGCTGTGTTCACTTCTCTGAAGACTTTACCTAGGACTTTACTAGAATCGACTTTTTCATCGCTTACGCCTTCGCAATCATAATAGAAGTTAGAGGAGCCGGGGACAACGATGGCGATATCTACATCACTTTTAAAATGGTCATTCTCGCTAACTTTTGAGCCGAAGAGCAGTACTGCCAAGATCCTTTCGTCATCTTTTACCCATGAAAAATCTTTCTTCAGCTCTTCGAATGTTTCGTTATCCACTTTCTCACCTCTTCTAGGATGTCATCTACTTCTGAATTTATTCTTTTTAATGAACTCAGAGCTGTCTTTCTTTCCAGACCGTTATACTCGTGAACGAGCCTATTTCGTAAACCATTAGCTTCCTTCATGAGCCCAACCCGTTTATCGCTCATTATGCCTTTCTCTTTCAATTTATCTATATTAGAATAATCGTCTTTGACGACTTCATCTAGATCTTTAATCATCATAGCAAATATATCAGTAAGAGCTTCGATCATCTCCTGGTAGGCTTTGTAAATCGCCAATACGCTCTTCTCATCACGATGATCGATCCAATTAGAGATATTATTTTTTCTTTTATCGATCAAGGATAACTTTTCCTTGTACCTCGAAACCCTCTTATTATCCATATATTTAACAAAAATGTCCTTTAGATATTTAAATCTGCTTTATCGTAAGTTAACATACTTAGCAGGTTAAAAAAAAGAAAGGTTTTTGAGAAGGAGTTTTCAACTCTCTCGGTGACAGAGCCACCAGTCATAGCACTCGATCTCGCCTTTGTCTTCCTGTTTCTTTCTCTTTTCTATTTCGTCGTCGCTGGATGCCGGCGGCATTATCACGTTATCTTTCACAAGTTCGTTTTTGGGCCAGTTTGCAGGAATAGCTACTCCCTCTTCTTCCGCCTTCTGGAATCCTTTTATCATCCTGACTATTTCGTCCATGTTTCTACCCAACTCAGCGGGGTAGTAAAGGATAGCTCTTATCGTGGATTCCGGATCGACGATGAACACAGCTCTAACGGTGGCTGTCCCTCCAGCACTGTGTATCAAACCAAGTTTATTCGCAACCTTACCTGTTCCATCCGCGATGACCGGAAATTCGATCTTTTCACCCATTTTCTCCTCTATCCATTCGGTCCATTTCAGATGGCTGTAGACTTGATCTATACTTAGACCTATCAATTCTGCGTTCAATTCCCTGAACTCATCGTACTTTTTCTGAAAAGAGTAGAACTCAGTAGTGCATACGGGAGTAAAATCTCCTGGATGAGAGAAAAGTATGAACCATTTTCCGTCATACTCTTCCGGTAATTTCAACTCTCCATGTGTCGTATTCACGCTCATCTCGGGAAATTTGTCACCTATCAAAGGCATTCCTTCTTTTTCTTCCATATTTCACACCTCCTCCTACGATAAGGGGTTTCTATATAAATATTTGTAGTGGTCACAATTCATGGTCCTCTCTCCCTTTATTTTCCAACCGAAGAAGCAAATATTATAAAAACCGATCGTTTTCAAAACAATATGGAAGGAGAAACTATAAAAAAAGAAGGGGCTGCCAAGCAGATAAAGACAGTAAGCGAAAGGATAGCTCTCCTCCACCTCTTTTACATAAACATAAAGCAGAATGCCACCGTCTTCGAGGAATTTTCAATTCCTAATAATTTAGGTGGTGGAGTACGTCAATGCTATGTTGATGCAACAAAATATCTAGGTTTTAAACAAAACTATGTCTGAATTCACACAAAAGCTATGACCGCAGGAGACGAGCACTGTGAACCTTCGCTCTGAGAAATCGACCGAATCTTTAACCGAGAAATACCTACACTCGGTGAACCGACTTGAAGTATTTTCCAGAGAGACCGAAAAGTTTTTAGTAGTATGCTCATCAATGAAGGCCGACAAAATACATAAAAGTTAGAGGAGATAGTCATGGACAGGAAGAAGATAGTCGGATCGATTTTCATCCTATTCCTGATCGGCTCTTGGTTAGCCGGTAGTATGATGAACTTCCAGTTTAAATCAGGGGAAGGTGGTGGTATTGACCTTGCTTTTATAGGTCCATTTGTCACTGTCCTACTCTTCGCAATACCCGTTTTTATATTCTGGAGAGCTAGAACCCGCATCTTCTTCCTCCTATTCAGTGCTGCATTATTCTTCATCATATTACCAGTCTTTTTCCAGGCATTGAGGGCTCTGATAATCGGGCTTACATTAGCCGGTTTTATCTTGATTTTTCTTGCATTTAGAAAAGGCTACATAAGCAAATTGAAGGCCGGAGCATTATTCGGAGTTACAGGGGGCCTAGGCGGAACTATCTTCTATTTGTTTATGAGAGCCCCTGCCGGTCGCAGTGGCACATATGACGATTCGGGCGAGTGGTTACCTTATCTCTGGCCTTTTGGAGAAGACGGAACTGTGATTGGAGAAGTCGGAAGGCCGGGTCTTTTCATGTTGATACTGATCTCGATGTTTGGATTAGGTTTCTTCCTGTATCAAAAATTTGAACTTTATCGGCTTTTCGACCTCAGGGATAAAGAAGAAGAAATAAGCATGGAGAGCGATATCTCCTCTACAGTCGATAAAGCCATAAGCGATCTTCACGAAGGAAAAGATATCAAAGAAACCATCATGAGATGCTATCAGCGTATGTCCACGATCTTAGAGGAGGAAGGGATCAAAAATGAAGATTACATGACGCCGAGAGAATTCGAAAAAGCCGCAAATGAAAATCTAGATGTGCCCACATCAAAAATTTCAAGTATCAGAGAAATCTTCGAATTGGCAAAATACAGCTCACACATATTAGAAGAAAGAGAAAAAGAAAGAGTCGTGGAAGATCTTGAGGCTCTGAGAGACGAGTTAAAATAGAAATTTTGTAAATGGAGTACACAAACTATGCGGAAGAAAATAATGGATCTACTCGATCAAAAGAGAACTTCAAACTCCCTATATCTTTTGATAGCTTCATTGATTATTCTATCCTTTCTGTTTGTGATTGGTGGAGAGGGGGATCTTACCGAGATTCTAGGTAGAATTTTGGGGTTCATCATCATCATGATATTAGCCTATAGCTTAGTCGATTGGAGCATTAAAGTCACTGAAAATACTGAGAGATGGACTGAGGATGAAGAATTAGATGAAGATATCAACCTTCGTATACAGGATGTTTCAGAACTATTGAGAAGAGCCTCTGAAGGGAAGGAAAAGAGTCAAGAGATACTTCATAAAAGACTAAAAAAGATCTTTTTCGTAAAATTGAAAGAGAAAAAAGACATATCTAGAGATGATATCCGAGACCTGATCAGAAAGCCAGAGGAGTTACGTAAGGTCGTTAAGGATGAAGTAATCTCCGATTTTATCTTATCTACTGAGAAAAAGTCAAGTAAGACAGATATCCAAAGGCGTAAATCGAAGAGGGGTTTTTTATCATCTTCCAAAAAAAATGATCCGGAGAAATACAAAGAGAAAATAAAAGAGATAATCCAAAGGATCAACAGTTGGGGTGAGGCAGAATATGATTGAGTACCGTTATCCAAATAAGAACTTAGAGGTGAAGATATCATGAAGTTGAATAGGATCTTCATTTTTTTGACAATATTGGCTGTCTCTGGAGGGATCTTGGGGAACATATTTAGAGCTTGGGTATTCTTTACATTGACGATCTCCTCCTTGGCGCTCTTCGTGATTACCAGTAGGGTCATGCCCCCCCGTAAAATCCTGGTCTCGATCTCAAGGGAATCTTATGAACGAAGAAAAGAGATCTATGTGGATGACGAGTTGGAGATCACTATACATCTGGAGAACGACGAAAGGAAACCTATGGTGCTCGAGGTGAAAGACCTTCTTCCATCTCTAGTCGAAGTGATCGATGGATGCAATCATAAAGTAATTAAGCTCGAAGCAAACGAGAAGAAAAAATTGAGCTACACTATTTCTTGTCCCGCTACTGGGAAAATCGATATAGGCCCGATAAAGGTCAGGTATATAGATCCACTCAACCTCTTTTCCAAAGAGATGGATGCTGGAGAGGAGATGACCCTTCGAGTACTCCCCAGAGGAGAGGAGATGCAAAAAGTGGATATCCATCCGAGTTACACCAAACACTGGTTGGGAGACATAAAATCTAAAAGCATAGGTGTAGGGAGCGAATTTTTTTCACTCAGAGAATATCACCCAGGTGATGGCCTCAGAGATATCAACTGGAAAGCCACTGCTAGACAACTTGAACCCTTCACCAATGAATACGAAGGAGAAAAATCCGGTGACGTTATATTGGTTGTAGATGGATACAAAAAAGGTATAGTCGGTACTAAAAGACATAACACTTTAAGACCATCGATCGATGCCGCAGCTTCTTTAGCGTCCTCTATACTATCGGCTCGAAACCGCCTTGGGCTGATCGTATCTGGTGAATATATGAATTGGGTTTATCCCGGCACTGGTAAAAATCACTATCATAAGATCATGGCGAATTTAACGCAATTCGAAGAGGGAGGAGCTTGGGACCTAGAAGGTGTTAGAGATCTTCTTGAAGACTTCTTCCCGAGGAAGAGTTTGATAATATTTATCTCCCCATTGACAATACTCGAATTCACCGAAACGATAATTGATCTCTCACGTAAAGAATACGATGTCATGGTTATCTCCCCCGACCCGTTGAAGATCGAAAAAGAGCTCGTAGATGAGTACGATGAGATCGCAGAGAAATTTTGTTTGACGGAGAGAGAAAATATCAAGGAAAGGCTTTGGGCTGCAGGTACTGTGGTGGTTGATTGGGATCCGAACGAACCTCTCGAACCGGCTTTAGAGGAGGTGTTACGATACAAAGAAAAAATGTAAATTATGTTTTTTCTGCCATCCTCCTTCTAACGACCCTTTTCGCGGGTGTAGAAGGCCAACTTTTTAATCGGTCCATACATTCCTTTTACTGGTTTCTTCCCTTAGTTTTCGGTATGGTATTTACACTCGCTTATCTCAGAAAAAAGCCGTTGGTTGTAGACGTAGCTATGGTTCTGATCATCTTATCATATCTTTTCATAAACGAGGACATATCTCCTATAGTAGTAAACTTCTTGTTCATAATAGGATTTTTGTTTCTGTTCATCGGCATGTGGTTTTTCGCAAGGTATTTAATGCTTACCAGCGACATAGAAGAAGATTCGAGAAAGGGTTCTAAAAACAAGCAGGTGATGGCTTTCAGTAGTTCCGCAAGGAGCTCTACGGTTTACGGGATTTTCACCAATATCCTACTGGCGGCGTTTATCTCTATGATAGCCTCTTTGATAGGTTTCTATAGCTCCTTGGGGAGGATCACGAGTGGTCGGATCGAAACAATACTCATGATCTTATTCACTTCAGCTTTATTTCTGGTAGTTTATAAGATGATCGACCTCTTGCGATCTCAGGAAGAATGAAAGAACTGTATTTGGAGAGCCTGCAGGTTCGATCGATTTGTTCAGTATCATATTTCGTTCAAAAAAGAAACGGTCTCATTGACTACTATGCTCTGCTGTTCTTCTCTTGTAATACTAGCTTCGTTATCACCTCTCTGATCGCCATACCAACCGAACTGTGCATGATTACCGCCTTCTATCTTCACGTACTTTGTTTCTTGAGGCATCATATCTTTTCGTTCTTCGACTTCTTCGACAGTGGTCAATCCATCCAATTCCGCATAGATGGAAAGGGCAGGGATATCTAAATCGGAAAGGTCATCGGGCGTATAAGAAGCCCAGAGTATCAGACCGTCAACTTCTTCCCTAGATGTGAATCTAGCTGCCATGGCACCGCCTAGAGAATGACCGCCGACCACCCACCTCTTCACTTCAGAGTGCTCATCGATAACCTCCGATGCTGCACCTGGAGAAAATACCGCAAGGTTCAACCTCATCGGTTCTATAACAACTAAAAAACCTTCTGCTGCTATGTCTTTAGCAAAGGGTGCGTAAGATCTTGGATCAACTCTCGCCCCTGGATAGATAATGAAACCGACTTCCGCTTTTTGATCTACAGGTCGAAAGATGTAGCGGTCTCCTGAAGAAACTTCGACTTTATCATCTGATTCTAAAGCTTCTAACGCCTCTTCCATCGGTCCTCTGGGGGTTAACGCCCAAACTAGAAACGAACTCAGTATCACGATCATCACCACTAATATGACAAATCCAACCTGTCTCCATCTAGATACGAAGAGCCATGCTTTGAATTCTTTGTATCCCATGTGATGGTCCATTAATCATTTTTCTGAGTCCTTATAAGGTTATCTCATGTTGTAGTCCTCAAACCGAAATCGTTATAAAAGCAAGACTCACTCTCTAGGAGGGGTAGATAAGAATGACAGAAGAGGTAAGTTTAGAGGAATTTATCGAGAAGTTGAATTACGACCTGGAGTGGGAATACGCTGCTGCGATACAGTACATCCAACATCAAGCGGTTCTTTCAGGTGCAGCTTTCAATAACATAGCAGAAGAACTTGCTCTCCATGCAGAAGAGGAACTACAGCACGCTATTCAGCTGGCTGATCAGATCGATTACCTTGGAGGAACTCCGAGCGTGGATGTACAGAAGATAAAGATCAGCGAAGACGCAGAAAAGATGTTGAAGCAGGATCTCGAAGGAGAGAGAGACGCTATAAATAGATACAAGAAGAGGATAAGGCAGGCGGAAGCTTTGGATGAATACGCCACTGCCCAAACTATCAGACAGATACTAGTAACTGAGCAGGAACACGAGATGGATCTGATGGACGCCCTTGATCTATAGGCGTTAAAACTCTTTTTTATTTATTATTCTAATTTAATTTATAGGAAGTAGAAAAATATATGAACCCTTTGTCCTTCCTATAATCTATGTCAGATGATAACAGTACCTCGACTCAACTGATCGGCCTAGGGATCCCGATCGGAGCTTTGATGGGGGTCTTGGCTAGCTTCGTATCTGATGTCGAAATTTCTCACGCATTTTCTTTTGGGGTCGCAGGAGGTATAATCACAGCGGCTCTGATAGCTACGGTCATTCGTAAAAAACGGATCCAGACCTCTATTCTTAACCTGACATCACTCGGGGTAGGTTTCGGTACACTGGTCGGTATCGCCATAGGCCTATTATTAATTTGGACCTTAGGCGGAGATTACATCACGGGTTTTTCTGTCGGAGCTGGTGCCGGCCTTTTGGGTGGAGCATTACTTGGCATCTTCAGTTTTTTTTTACTCTAATAGATGAGGCGTTTTCTATATTTTATTGAGTTAGCTATATGCTATAAAATCCATAGCTTCACCTACTTTCCTCTATACTCTTCGTCATGATATTTTTTGTAGATCCTCGGTACATTTAAATATTTTTAAAAGAATCTATTGAAGAAACAAGATGGACGAAGATAGCCCTATGGAGAAGAGTACTCAAGAAAATGAGGAAAGCAAAATTTACAATATTTAGATGGTCGAGGACGATTTCGAGATCATCCACCAACTTGAGAGGATTTTGAAAAATGCAAAAAGATTTGACTGCAAGGTGACTACTGCGAGAAGTGGAAAGGAGGGTTTCGAGTATTTAGAAGAGAAATTGTACGATGTAGTCCTTTCTGAATACGATATGCCGGATATGGGTGGTATTGATTTTCTGAAAAAGGTGAGGGAAAAATACCCCGCTGAAACCATGAGATTCTTGATAATAGATGAAGGAGAGACGAAAAGAGCTAATGAGGCCCTAAACGATGGGGTCATCCATCAATACATCGAAAATCCAT
>JAGXLF010000106.1 GCA_018334835.1 Thermoplasmatota archaeon
CAAGTCGCACTAGGATATTCCTTCGGAGATCTTCCTTCGATTATCGGATTTTGATGTAGTTCTACTTTATGTTTGTCTTGAAGGTGATGGTCGAATATCTGTACCTTACCGAATCCTTTTAAAAATTGGATAGAATCCTCTGGGAGGGCCATGTCTACAACTATTGTTTGGTCAGGATCTATGTCTTCAATCTTCTCCTTGTCATCTTCATCTATAAGGTAATTACCTATCGAGGGCGTGAACGTTTTTATGTCCGCATCTGTTTCTTCTAGGTCCTGCAATGCAAGAGCTGCAGAGGTTATACCGTCCGTGTCCCAGTGGTGGAAAAGTAGTATGTTTGAATCTCCTTCTAGTGAGATCTTGGAAGAGGCGCTCATTGAAACAACCTACTCTACGAATTTGCTCTCGTGCTTTAGAACGGTCTCAGCGACTTCCGGTCTCATCATGTGCTTGGGAGGAGTTTTTCCCTCTTTGAACATATTTCTCATCTTTGTTCCGCTGAAGTTCTCTCTATACTCGTCTCCATGTGGACAGATGTGACCGTCTACAGCTCCTCCGCACTTCTCGCAGTAGGTGAACGATTTGAAGTGTACCGGAGTTATGTCAAGGTCGGGGAACTCGTCGAAGAACTCCTGTGCCTCGTAAGGACCGTAATAGTCGCCGACACCGGCGTGATCTCTTCCAACTATGAAGTGCGTGCAGCCAAAGTTCTTCCTCATGATAGCGTGGAAGACCGCTTCCTTTGGACCAGCGTATCTCATCTCCGCTTCTAGTATGCTCATGACCGCTCTATCCTTGAGGTAATACTCGTTCTGTAGGGTATCGTACGCATCTAGAATCACTTCGTCTCTATAATCGCCCGATTTTTTAGCACCTATGATCGGGTTGATGAAGATGCCGTCTACGAAGGAGAGGGCAGTTTTCTGAACGTATTCGTGTCCCATGTGTGGGACGTTCCTGGTCTGGAATCCCACGATAGTTCTCCATCCCTTCTCTTGGAAGAGCACTCTTGTTTCTTTGGGGACAAGGTGGTACTCTTCGAAGTCACTAGAGTTCTCCTTGAACTGTATGATCTCTCCTCCTACAAGATGATCGTTCAGGTTCATGGTCCTTTCGACTCCTGGATGGTCCATATCTTCAGTACCGTAAACTTTTCTAGCCATCCTCTCCTTATCGAATCCGTAAAGCTCTTCCACTTCTAGAGTGGCGAAGGGTTCTCCTTTTTCCGTTTTTAGGCATACTTCTTCTCCTTCGGAGATTTCGTCTCTATCTTCTTCTGTTATGTCCAAAATTATCGGTAAGGTCCATGGAGTGTCGTCGCTGAGCCTAGACTCTTCCAACACCCAGTCGAAGTCGTTCCTGGTCATGAATCCGGTGAGGGGACTGTAAACTCCGTTCGCGATGTTCTGTACATCTTTTCTGAGGGCGCTGCTTAGAGTGAACGATTTCATCTCCTTCGCTTCTTCCTTCAAACGCTCACTCTTCTTGTCGGAAGCGAGCTGGTTCACCAAAGTTCCGCCGTGAGGTTTAGACATGAGTATGATCACCGTAGGTTTAATCGAGATAACCTAAGGCTCTCAGCCTTTCCTTCACTTTCTCCTCGTCCTCTTCGGAGAATTCTTCCGTCTGTTCTTCCTCTTCCATGCTGGAGATCACCTGTCTCAACACGTACGTCACATAACTGGACATGGAATTGAAGCCGGTTCCTTCCATCCTTTTCTTTACTTTTTTTGCCAATGGTTTCGGTATCGAAACCGTGGTGTAGTCGTCTTTTGCCATTATATATCACCATATTTCATCATATCTAATTAGAATGTATTATAAGGAAGAGGTATTTAAATGTGTCGGAGTTCTTTTGCAGTGTTGATGCATCCATTTTCCGTTCCTGGTAAACATCTCAGAGTGCTTCTCTTAGTTTATTTTTCTCTTTTTTAAGATCTTCCACGCTTGACTTGCCTCTCTCAACACTTAAGTGACGTAGCTGAACATAGAATTGAAGCCATTTTTCCGTAAGTAAGGATATATTAAATTTACGTTAACTGTGTTTAACGTTTTTTAGGAAAATACGTTAATTGCGATTAACATTTTTTCTGATAGTCAGAGATATAACTCTGAATTTGACTCGCGTATCTGATTTCTTCACCATCGTGAAGATATTTTACTACATAGATATTAAAAGCCTTGGTGTTCTTCTATCTCCTTTTTAACTCCTGGAACTGACCACACTCTCAGGTCTCAATTTACTTAAAAAGCCTCAGATATATCTCACATATTCAAAAGTCAATAGCTCTTCACATCAACTCCCTCGATAGGTTGGAAATGCTTTTCGTTCCTTGTCACGATGACCTCACATCCATTCGTGAGTGCAATACCGGCAACGAGAGAATCTAACGTATCAACACTCCTTCCTTTCCTCTTCAATTCCCCTATGATCTCGGCGGCCTTCAAAGCAGCTTCGTGGTCTAGAGAAAGCAACTCTACTCTGTTGAACAGAGCTTCGGCTTGCTTCATCTTCTCTTCCTTCTTATCATCGCTTAGATCGCTTTGTTCAATGCCCGATGCTATCTCGAAGGCATTTATCTCCGTTGTACTCAATTTACCACTCAGCTCCAACTCTTCAGCTACCGCTCTAGTTTCACCATCATCTCTTAGAAAATCTATGAGAAAGGTAGAATCCAAACAGATCATGATCGAAGCACCCTCTCATCGGCAGAACCCCTAACTTTTTTCATACCTTTTTCGATGGATTCGAGTTCTTTCTCATCGAGATCTGACCATGCCCCTGCAAGATCCGATATCTTTCCTTTATCTTTTATCAGTCTCGTCAACGTGTCTGAAAAACTCTCTTTAGGAAGTTTCTCTTTTTCCAGCATATCATACACTTCTTCCTTCACGGATATGGTTTTCGAAGTCATACTGATCTATATATACATACACATATGTAGAATATAGGTTTTTCGGACTCAAGAAAGAGCCGGGGATCTATCGGGTTTTGCAGATAACCCCCTAAAGTTAACTTCTGTTAAATCTTTGATAGGTGAGGAATTGGAGTTCACAATTCCTTATACGCATTGGACCTATGTTTTACGGAGAGGATATACACTTTTTTTTCTTCTCTATTAACATCATAAAATACTCGATAATCACCTACTCTTAGTCTCCAATACTCAGTACCTGTGATTTTCTTGATATCGCCTTTACCGCCTGGCAGCGGATCTTCTTTTAGGATATCTTTTATTTTGTCTTTGATTCTGTTTCGAATATCATATGGCAGGGACTTCAATTCCTTAACAGCCCTTTCTTCTATAAGAAGGTTATAAGTCATTCAAAAGCCTCATCGAAATCAGAAAATTCTCCTTCTTCCCGTCTTTCTTTCAGCATATTGATGAATTTTTTTC